>NZ_JBHXRV010000058.1:0-47689 GCF_042716745.1 Streptomyces sp. NPDC058663 | reverse complement strand
TGTCGGTGCGTCAAAAATGGACTCCCGATCAAATGGACCCTCCTGACGCACCCCCAACCCACCCCCCCCCCCTACCCCCCCCCCCCCCCCCCCCTGTGGGCGGGCCCCGGCGCCGGCCCCCCCCCTCCCGGGCGACCGCGCCGGGGGCACGCCGAAGGGCCCGGCGGCACGGGGGTGCCGACGGGCCCTTCGGGCGGTCGTACGGGTGTGAGCCGCTGGTTACAGCTGGCCGGAGGAGGCGATGGTGATCTTCGCCGAGGTGCGGCCGCTCTGCGAGCCGAGCGCTTCGATCTTCTTGACGAGCGCCATGCTCTCCTCGTCGGCGACCTCGCCGAACACGACGTGCTTGCCGTCCAGCCAGGACGTCACGATCGTCGTGATGAAGAACTGCGAGCCGTTGGTGTTCTTGCCCGCGTTGGCCATCGAGAGCAGGCCCGGCTTGGTGTGCTTGAGCTGGAAGTTCTCGTCGGCGAACTTCTCGCCGTAGATGCTCTTGCCGCCGGTGCCGTCGCCGCGCGTGAAGTCGCCGCCCTGGAGCATGAAGTCCGGGATGACGCGGTGGAAGCCGGAGCCGGCGTAGCCGAAGCCCTGCTCGCCCGTGCACAGGGCGCGGAAGTTCTCGGCCGTCTTGGGGACGACGTCCTCGAAGAGGTTGAAGGTGATGCGGCCCGCGGGCGCGTCGTTGATGGTGATGTCGAAGTACGTCTGGATTGCCATGAGGGCAATCCTGGCATCTTTCCGGTGGTGACGACGACCCGGGGCCCGTCTGTGCAGGTCGGATCGGGGAGGCTGGCGGCGGACGATCATTGCGGGGATGATGGGGGCGGAGACCGGGGCGGGGATCGGGCGAGTCGGAGGAAGCATGGCGCACGGGGGCGGGAAGGGCGGCGGGGAGCTGCCGTCGACGGAGGCGGCCGTCGTCGCGATCCGCGAGCTCGCCCGGGAGTACGGGCGCGAGGTGACGGTCTCCGAGGACATCGGCACGGACCGGGTCACCCGGCGCACCGACGCCGGGGTCTTCGCCACGACCGACGCGGGCGGCGCCCTGCCGCACGACGCGTACGTGGAGCTGGCCGGCTCGCCGGAGGTGAGCGTCCAGCTGTACGCGGACGGCGACGCGAAGTTCGTCGTCGACGGGGTCGAAGTGCCGGACGTGCCACGGGACTTGGTGCCCGAGTTCCTGCGCGCGGTCTACGGCGGCCTGGCCCACGTCAGGGGCCGCTTCTTCCCACCGGGCTACTGGCTGATCGTGCCGCTGCCCGGCGACACGACGTACAAGGAGCTGGTCCCCGGGTCCGTGCTGACCCCCTGGCTGTCGGGCCGGCTGCGCTGAGACCGTACCGCGAGGTGCCAACCCGCCTCACTCCGAGGGAGTCGAGGCGAGTCAGCGGCAGTTGGGGCCGGTCCAGTCCGGGTCGTCCCGGGCCGTCGGCAGGGGCCGGTACCCCTCGGAGTAGTGGTTGGTCCATCCGCAGACACCGCACGCGTACCGCCCGTCGAGCCCCGCTATCTCGGTGCCGCAGCGACGGCAGTTGGTGTACGTGATCTCCGGTGCGGCGGGCGTGCGTGGGCTCATGATCCGAGCAGTATGCGGGGTGCGGGGCCACGTGGGCGAGTGGTGTGCGCGGTGTGTGCGAGGTGTGGAGCCCGTGCGCTGCGCGAGGCTCCGTACGGGGCGGCGTACGGGGATCCCCATCCCCACGCCTGGTGCATCGCGTCGGCGAAGGCCGCGGCCAGCTTGTGCTCGCCGCTCGGGCCGGGGTGCGTGCCGTCGTAGGTGTCCGTGTGGATGTCGTACGCGGGGTGGGGCGAGGCCAGCAGAATCGGGGAGCCGGGTGCGTCCCGGTCGGCGACCGTCTTGGCGAGGAGCTCGTTGAAGCGGGTGCACTCCGCGGCGAAGGGGGCGTCCCGCTCGGCACGGACGTTGGGTATCACCGGGTGCACGACCAGCGCGATGTGCGGGTCGGCGGCGCGGGCCTCGGAGAGGAAGAGGCCCAGGTTCTCGGCGGTCTGCTCGGCGTTGGTGTAGAAACCGAGGTCGATCAGGCCGAGGGAGACCAGCAGGGTGTTGGCGCCGGACATCTCGACGGCGCGCCGGATCGCGGGAGCCATGTGCAGCCAGCCCTCGCCCCAGCCCGCGAGGTGGCGGCGGGCGGCGGCCGGGAAGTCGTCGGCGCCGTACGCGTGGGAGGAGGGTTCGCCGGTCGCCGGGTCGTACAGGGCGGTGCGGGGGCCGACGATCTCGTACGGTTCCCCGGTCGCCGCGCCCGCCTCCAGGTGCTGCCACATGCGGTAGCGCCAGGTGAAGTCGCCGGGGCAGCCGATGGTCATGGAGTCACCGACGAAGAGGAAGCTGCGCATCCGATCATCATCGGGGATGCGCCGCGGGACCCGCACCGTGATGCTGAACACTTGGGGGCATGCGCTCTTCCCGTACGTGTGTCGTCGTGGCCGCCGCCCTGGGGGCCGTGCTCGTGTCCGGCCCCGCCGCCCCCGCAGCCGAAGGGGACGAAGCCGGTGGCTTCACCCTCAAGGACCCCCGGATCAAGGAGTCCAGCGGCCTCGCGGCCAGCCGGGCCCACCCCGGCGTGTACTGGACGAACAACGACCAGGACGGCCCCTACGTCTACGCCGTGGACTCCAGGAGCGGCGAGACCGTCGCGAGGATCACCATGCGGGGAGTGGGCACACCGCGGGACATGGAGGCGATCTCGGTCGGCCCCGACGGCAACGTCTACGTCGGCGACATCGGGGACAACCTCGGCGGGACCTGGGACCACGTCTGGATCTACACGTTCCCCGAGCCGAAGGAGCTGAAGGACCAGAGCGTACGGACCACGCAGTACGACGTGAAGTACGAGGGCGGGGCGCGCAACGCGGAGGCACTGATGGTGCACCCCGGGACCGGCCGGGTCTACATCGGCAGCAAGCAGGAGGAGGGCGCGGGCCTCTACGAGGGTCCCGCGCGGCTCACCACCGGGCGGACGAACCTCTTCCGGAAGATCCACGACATCTCGTGGGTGACGGACGGGGCGTTCTCGCCGGACGGCAGACAGCTCGTCCTGCGCTCCTACCTGAGCGCGGAGAGCTACTCGTGGCCGGAGATGAAGGAGCGGGAGGCGCCGGAGATCGGCTATCAGGGGCAGTCGGAGTCGGTGACCTTCACGCCGGACGGCCGGACGATGCTGTTCGGGGCCGAGGGCGAGCAGAGCAGGGTGACGGCGCGGCCCGTGGCGGGCGCGCCGGAAGGGGGCGGCGAGGCGGCCGACGGCGGGTCCCCGGGGGCGTCCACCGGGCCCGGGGGCGGGGCCGCAGGGTCCCCCTCGGGCGGGGCCGGGGCGTCGGACGACAGCGGGCTGACGGGGAAGGGCGTGCTGGTGCTGGGCGTGGTGGGGGTGCTGGCAGTGGCCTGGTTCGGGCTCCGGAAGAAGCGGTAGGCGGGGGCGGGGGCGGGCTTCGCACGTGGCGCCCCCGCCTCCGCGCCGCCCGGTACGGCGACGTCCCCCGCTCCCTCCGGTACGGCGACGTCCCCCGCTCCCTCCGGTACGGCGACGTCCCCCGCTCCCTCCGGTACGGCGACGTCCCCCGCTCCGTCCCGCACGGCTACCTACTCCTGCCGTGCCTCGCGCTCCGCGACCAGTACCGCGAAGCCGGCGGTCAGCCGCTCCAGGCCGAACGCGAAGTGGTCGAAGGCCGCGTCGAAGGTGTCCGCGGACAGCGCCGCCATCACCGGGTAGTCCCCGCTCATCATCGCCCTCTCCAGATAGGGCTGCTGGCCCCTCCAGAAGGCGTCCTGGTCCAGGCCCGTCTCCTCCACCGCCTCCGCCACCTCGGCCTCCATCCGTGCGATGCCGGTCGCGAAGCTCTGCACCGCGATGATGACCGAGAGCAGTTCCGGGTCGGAGAAGCCGGTCATGCCGCGCAGGCCCTTCAGCGACAGTTCCAGGCTGCGCAGGGTGCGCGGGCCGAGCAGGGCCCGGCTCTGGTTGACCTTGAGCAGCCACGGATGGCGGCGGTGCAGATCGAGCGTGCCGTGGGCGAGGGCGGCGAGCGCCTCGCGCCAGCCGGGCTGCTCGGCGGGGTTGTGCGACTCGGCCGTCTCGCCCTGGACGCGGTCCAGCATCAGGTCCAGGAGCTCCGTCTTGCCGGGGACGTACCGGTAGAGGGACATCGTTCCGGTGCCGAGTTCACCGGCGAGGCGGCGCATCGAGAGGGTGTCGAGCCCCTCCGTGTCGGCGACCTTGACCGCCGCGTCCACGATCGTCTCCAGCGAAAGCCCCCGCTTGGGGCCCCGCGCGGGGCGCTCACCGGTGCCCCAGAGGAGTTCGAGGCTGGGCCGCATCGCCCCCTGCCGGGCCCGGGTCACGTCGTCCGGCACGTTCCCCGACGCCTGGTCCGTGCCGTCCGTGTCCTTCGTGTCACTCATGGGGCCACCCTATTTCTCGAGAACTGGGTACGCTGTACTCGATTTAGGGTACGGTGTACTCAGTTCGACGGGAAGGGGAACGTCATGAACGACATCGGCGCATACGCCGTCCGTGCCGAGGGCCTGCGCAAGACCTACGGCGAGAAGAACGCCCTCGACGGCTTCGACCTGCTGGTCGCCCGGGGCACGGTGCACGGTCTGCTCGGGCCGAACGGGGCGGGCAAGACCACCGCCGTGCGGGCGCTGGCGACGCTGCTGCGGCTGGACGGCGGCAGGGCGGAGGTCGCCGGGCTCGACGTCACACGGAACGCCCGCGCGGTGCGCGGCAGGATCGGTCTCACGGGTCAGTACGCGGCCGTGGACGAGGTACTGAGCGGCCGGCAGAACCTGGAGATGTTCGGCCGGCTGTTCCACCTCGGGGCGAAGCGGGCCCGGGTGCGGGCCGGCGAACTCCTCGAACAGTTCGACCTCACCGAAGCGGCGGCCGTCAGCGTGGGCGGGTACAGCGGCGGCATGCGGCGGCGGCTCGACCTCGCCGCTTCGATGATCCTCGCCCCGGACGTGCTCTTCCTGGACGAGCCGACGACCGGGCTCGACCCACGGGGCCGCGGCGAGGTGTGGGACGCCGTACGGAGCCTGGTGGCGCGCGGCACCACCGTCGTACTGACCACGCAGTACCTGGAGGAGGCCGACAGGCTGGCCTCGCGGATCACCGTGATCGACCAGGGGCGGGCCATCGCCGACGACACCCCGGACGGGCTGAAGAATCGTGTCGGCGGCGACCGCATCGAGGTCGTCGCGGAGGACGCCGCAGATCTCCCGGCCGTACGCAGAATCGTCGCCGCGGTGTCCGAAGGGGAGCCGGAGAGCGATGAGTTGGCGCGCCGGGTGCACGCCCGGGTGACGGATCGCGTGGCCGCCCTGACGGAAGTGGCGCGCACGCTCCAGGACAAGGGGGTCGCCGTGGAGGACATCGGCCTGCGCAGACCGAGCCTGGACGACGTGTTCATGAGCCTGACCGGACACCGTACGGAAATCGAGGAGGTCGCGGCATGAGCGTTGTGGAAGTGGCGGAAGGGAACGCGGGAAGCGGGGCCCCGGTCGGCCGGCTGGGCTGGGCGGTGTCCGACGGCTGGAACGTCGCCCGCCGCAGCCTCACCCACTATCAGCGGCAACCCTCCGCCGTCCTGTGGCAGTTGGGCTTCCCGATCGTCTCCGTGCTGATGTACGGCTTCGTCTTCGGGGCGGCGATGGTGGTGCCCGGCGGGGGCGACTACCTGGACTTCCTGATGCCGGGGATGTTCGTCTCGACGATGGCCTTCGGGTTCATGGGCACGACCATGGTCATGGTGAACGACGCCTCGAAGGGGGTCATCGACCGGTTCAGGTCGATGCCGATGGCGCCTTCGGCCGTCGCGACGGGGCGCGGAATCGCCGATCTGGTCATCGCCTGCGCCGAGTTGGCGATCCTGGCGGCCACGGCGCTGGCCATCGGGTGGCGGGCCGGCGGGAGCTTCACCGAAACCCTGGCGGGCTTCGCGCTGCTCCTGCTGCTGCGGTTCAGCCTGATCTGGGTGGGGGTGTGGCTCGGGCTGCTGATCCCCACGCCGGAGGGGGCGGGCGGGCTGTACGCGGTGGCGTTCCCGCTGACGATGATCTCGTCGATCTTCGTGGCGCCCTCGCTGATGCCGGACTGGCTGGGCGTCGTCGCGGCCTGGAACCCGGTGTCCTCGACGGCGACCGCGATCCGCGAACTCTTCGGCAACCCGGTTGCGGGCGGCGGGAGTTGGGTGGAGTCGAACGCGATACTCATGGCGGTGGTGTGGCCGCTGATCCTGACGGCGGTGTTCCTGCCGCTGGCGGTGCGGAGGTTCCAGCGGCTGAGCAGGTAGAAGGACGCTCAGGCTTCGGGGGTTTGCCTGCGGCTCCCCGCCTTGAGGATCTCCGCCACGTCGAGGGTGACCTTGGCACCGATGGAGTCGGGGAGGGTGACTTGCTGACCGGGCGCGTAGACGCGGTGGGACGTGTACTCGCCGGACCCGGGCTCCGTCAGCACGTGGATGCGTCCGTGCTTGCGGTCGACGATCACATAGACCGGGATCTTGGCGTCGGCGTACGCGACGACCTTGTTCCGCAGATCGTTGTTGTAGTTGCTGGAGGTGACCTCCAGAACCAGCCGGAAGCATTCCGGGTCGGCGCCACCGTCGTCGATGAGGTGATCGTCGACGTCCGCATCGACGATCGCCAGGTCGGGGATGACGTAATCCACCGGTCCGCTCGGCAGCCACACGCTGATGGCCTGGTGGACCTCGGTCTCTCCTCCGTGCAAGCCTGCTGCGAGGAACGGGATCATGAGGCCGGTGAGCACGCGGGAGTGGGGGATGTCCGCCGATGGGGTCACGGTGATGACGCCTCCGATGATCTCGACGCGGAGCCCGGGGTTCTGCTCCATGAGCTTGTGGGCTGTTTGGAGCGGGGTCTCCGGCTCGCCGTCGCAGGGGTGCTCGACTGCTTCTGCAGACATTGCTGGCCTCCTGAGGGGCTGTGGTCGAGAGCATCATCGTAGGCCGGGACGCCCCCACGTGTCCTCTATGTGACTGTTCACCCTGTCGAGTGAACGCGGAGGGCCCCGGCGCACAATCCTGCGCGCCGGGGCCCTCCGCCACGTACTTCTACTACCGCCGTGAACCGTCAGAGCTGCTCGATCACGTAGTCGATGCACCCCGTCAGCGCCTGGACGTCCGCCGGGTCGACCGCCGGGAACATCGCCACGCGCAGCTGGTTGCGGCCCAGCTTGCGGTACGGCTCCGTGTCGACGATGCCGTTGGCACGCAGCACCTTGGCGACGGCCGCCGCGTCGATCTCGTCCGCGAAGTCGATCGTGCCGATGACCTGCGAGCGCTTCGCCGGGTCCGTGACGAACGGGGTGGCGTGCTTGGAGGTCTCCGCCCACGAGTACAGGGCCGTGGAGGAGGCGCCGGTGCGCTTGACCGCCCAGTCCAGGCCGCCCTGCTTGTTCAGCCAGGTCAGCTGCTCGTTGAGGAGGAAGAGGGTGGAGAGGGCGGGCGTGTTGTACGTCTGGTTCTTGAGGGAGTTGTCGATCGCCGTGGGGAGCGAGAAGAACTCCGGGACGTGCCGGCCCGACGCGTGGACGCGGGCCGCGCGCTCCAGGGCGGCCGGGGAGAACGCCGCGAGCCACAGGCCGCCGTCCGCCGCGAAGGACTTCTGCGGGGCGAAGTAGTAGACGTCCGTCTCGGTGATGTCGACCGGCAGGCCGCCCGCGCCGGAGGTGGCGTCCACCAGGACGAGGGAGCCCTCGTCCGCGCCCGCCACCCGCTTGATCGGGGCGGCGACACCGGTCGACGTCTCGTTGTGGGTGTACGCGTAGACGTCGACGCCCGCCTCCGCCTTCGGCTCCGGGTGGTCGCCCGGCTCCGAGGAGATCACGGAGGGGTCGGCCAGCCACGGGGCCTGCTTGGCGGCCTTCGCGAACTTGGACGAGAACTCGCCGAAGGACAGGTGCTGGGACCTGTTGTCGATCAGGCCGTGGGTGGCGACGTCCCAGAAGGCCGTCGAGCCGCCGTTGCCGAGGACGACCTCGTACCCCTCGGGGAGGGAGAAGAGGTCGCGGATGCCGTCCCGTACCGAACCGACCAGGTTCTTGACGGGGGCCTGCCGGTGGGACGTACCCAGCAGGGAACTGCCGGTGGCGGCAAGCGCGTCGAGCGCCTCCGTCCGTACCTTGGAGGGGCCCGCGCCGAAACGGCCGTCGGCGGGCTTGATGTCAGCGGGAATCTCGATATCAGCCACGAGCCGGAGCGTAGCCGCTTCCGGGGGGCGGTGTGGAGATCCGTCCGGCGGATGAGACGACCGGCACTCCGGCTCGTGGTGTGTCTTCGTACGAGAGGTACGGAGACAGGGGCAGTGCGGCGGGGCCCTCAGCCCTGCTGGTGCAGGAGGACCGGGACCTCGACGAGGTCGTTCTGGGTCACGACCGGCCTGTTGCGCAGCTCGGAGGCGTCGACCGCGAGGGTCAGGCCCGGGAAGCGGGCGTACAGCGCGGGGAGGGCGACGGCGGCCTCCAGCCGGGACAGGGCGGCGCCGGGGCAGACGTGCGGACCGTACCCGAAGCTGATGTGCTTGACGCTGTCGCGGGTGACGTCGAAGTCCTCGGCGCTCTCGCCGTGCACGCGCTCGTCCCGGCCGATCGCACCGAAGGAGACGACCAGCGCCTCGCCCTTGGGCAGGACCGAGTCGCCGACGGGGACGTCCTCGGTGGCGTAGCGCAGCAGCACGTGGGAGGTCGGGGTCGACCAGCGGAGCGTCTCCTCGATGACGTTCTCCCACGGGACCTCGCCCGCCAGGACCTTGGCGCGCTGCTCGGGGTGGGTCTCCAGGCCGATGACGGCCTGCAGGATCAGGCTGATCGTCGTCTCGTGACCGGCGATGATCATGACCTTGATGGTGTTGAGGATTTCTTCCTCGGTGAGCCGGTCGCCCTCCTCGGAGGCCTGGAGCAGGGCGCTGGTGAGGTCGTCGCCCGGCTGGGCGCGCTTCTCGGCGACGACCTCGGTGAAGATCTCGTCGATCTCGGCGAGCACCTTGGGCATCTCGCCCGGCGCGGTCTCGCTGGAGAAGAACCGGTCGAAGACCGCCGTCAGCCGCGGGGTGACCACCTTCTCGACGCCCATCAGCGCGGTGACGACCTTCATCGGCAGCGGCGCGGCGAACAGGGCCTTCAGGTCGACGCTCTCGCCCTGCGCCTGCGCGGCGAGGTCGTCCAGCAGGGCTTCGGTGACGGTCTCGATGCCGGCGCGCAGGCGCTCCACCCGGCGCACGGTCAGCGCCTGGGCGACCAGCAGGCGCAGTCTTCGGTGCTCGGGGCCGTCCACGGTGAGCATCGAGCGGCCCGGGTTGACCAGGCCGATCAGCGGCCAGTCCATGGCGATCTCGCCGCGCTGCCAGGCGTTCCAGTGGTTGATGTCCTTGACCACGCGCGGGTCGTTGAGGAGCGCGCGGGCCTCGGTGTGGTGGGTGACCGCGTAGCAGGGGACGCCGCCGGGGAGCACCACGCGGGCGAGCGGGCCCGCCTCGCGCAGCCGGGCGCCCTCGCCGACGAGGTCGCGCACGAACGGGTCGAGGGCTATCGGCTCGGCTGCTCCGGCGCCGCCCGCCCCGGTCACGGGGCAGGTCGCCGGTCCTGCGGCGGTCGTCTCGGTCATGCGGTGCCTCCAAGGGCGGGAGTGGGCGTGAACGTCACCGGCAGCGCGGTCAGTCCGCGCAGCCAGGGGGACGGGCGACGGGTCAGGGACTCGGCGGGCACGGCCAGATCGATGTCGGGCAGCCGGTCGAGGAGGACTTCCACGGCGGTACGGGCGATGACCTCGGCGGTCTCCTGCGCGGGGAACGGGCAGCGGTGCTCGCCGTGGCCGAAGGAGAAGAACGCGTTGTTGCCGCCGGTCAGCACGGAGGCGTCGGTACGGACCTGGGGGTCGCCGTTCGCGGCGGCCAGACCGAGCAGCAGCAGGTCCCCGGCGGCGACCGCGCGCCCGCCGAGCCGGGTGTCGCGGGACGCCCAGCGGCCGGCCACGTTCTGGGTGGGGGTGTCCTCCCAGAGCACCTCGTTCATGGCCTCGGCGACGCTGTGCCGGCCGCCGGAGAGCGAGGCGGTGAAGCGGTCGTCGGTGAGCATGAGGCGCATCGTGTTGCCGATCCAGTCGGCGGTCGGCTGGTGGCCCGCCGCCATCATGACCATCAGGTCCTGGAGGACCTCCGCGGGGCTGAACCCGTCGGGGCCTGCGCCGGTGGCCAGCATCCGGGACGTCACGTCCTGGCCGGGCGTCGCCTGCTTGTCGGCGAGCAGGGCGGTCATGGTCTGGGTGACGTGCTGCTGGCCCGCGAGGGCGTGCTCACGGCCGTCGATCATGTCGTTGAGCGCGGCGACGAGGCCGGGGCCCTGGTCGTCGGGGATGCCGTAGATCTTCGCCAGGACGCGGACCGGGAGCAGCATCGCGAACTGGCTGATGATGTCGGTCTCGCCCGTGGTGCAGAACGCGTCGATGAGCCCGTCGGCGAACTGCTCGGCGTGCCGCTTGAGTTCGAAGGGGTCCACGGCTTCGAGCGCGTCGCTGATCATCCTGGCGCGGCGGGTGTGGCGTTCGCCGACGGTGTAGAGGATCGACGGCTGCCTGCGGCCGATCATGGGGAGCAGCGGCCAGTCGGCGGGCACGGCGTCCCACTGGTTCCACAGCTCGGAGTCGCGGGAGAAGAGGACCGGGTCGGAGGTGACCTGGTGCAGTTCGCGGTAACCGGCCACCAGCCAGGCCGGGATGTCGCCGGGGAGGGTGACCGGGACGACCGGACCGTGCTCGCGGCGCATGTCGCGGTAGAGGGCGACCGGGTCGCTCTGGAAGCGCGGCCCCGAGAGCGGCACGTACCCGGGGTCCTGGGCGTGGGCGGGGCAGCCGGGGGGCGGGGTGGTCGTCACAGGGCTGCGCCCTCTCGGGGAGTGCGGGCGGGCTCGCGGGCGGTGGTCGACAGGGCGTGCAGGTGCTCGACGAGGGTGATCAGCACGTTCTTGCTGGACGCGCGGTCGCGGGCGTCGCACGTGATCATGGGTACGTCGTCGGGCAGGTCGAGCGCCTCACGGACCTGGGCGTCCGTGTGCTGCGGTCCGCCGAAGTCGTTGCGGGCCACGACGAACGGGGTGCCGTGGTGTTCGAGCCGGTCGATCGCGTACCAGGAGTCGGCGAGGCGGCGGGTGTCGACGAGGACGACCGCGCCGAGCGTGCCGGAGAAGAGCCGGTCCCACAGGAACCAGAAGCGCTCCTGGCCGGGGGCGCCGAACAGGTAGAGGACCGTGCGGTCGTTGACCGAGATCCGGCCGAAGTCGAAGGCGACGGTGGTCGAGGACTTGGTGCTGACGCCTTGCAGGTCGTCGACGGCCTCTCCGGCGCGGGTCATCGTCTCCTCGGTGTTGAGGGGACGGATCTCGCTGACGGAGCGGACCAGGGTGGTCTTGCCGACGCCGAAGCCACCGACGATGACGATCTTGAGACCGTTGTCGGCGGTACGGGACAGGTGGGACCTGCCGGATGCGGCGGGGGCCGCGCCTGGGGTCCTTGCGTCAGAGATTTCGGAGGCCAACGAGCACCTGCTCCAGGAGTTCGGGTTCGGGGAGTTGGGCGGAATCCGGTGCCGGGCGCGGGTGACGGGCGCTGATCCGGCCGGTGTCGAGCAGGTCGGCGAGGAGGATGCGGGTGATGCCGACGGGCAGGGCGAGTTCGGCGGCGATCTCCACGACGGCGATCGGGTAGTCGCACATCCGCAGGATCGCCGCGTGCTCGGACTGCATGCCCGGGGCCGGTTCGCACTCCGCGACGACCAGGGTGACCAGGTCGAACGCGTCCGAGTGGGCGCGGCTGCGGCCCCCGGTGACGGTGTAGAGCCGGTCGGGGGAGTCGTCGCGGCCGGGACGCGGCGGGCGGGCCCGGTGGCCCGGGGCGCCCGAGGGTCCGGTGGCGTCGGGGGTTTCCGGGGTACGTGCCTGTCCCGGCGTGCTCATGCGGGAAGGGTGCTGTCGGCGCCCCTGCTCGTCCTGGCGGCGGCGGTGGCGGGGTGGGCGCGGGGCTCCGCGCTCAGGTGCTCGCCGAGCTGCTCGATGAGTTCGCTCATGTTGTGGCCGATGAGGCCGACGTCGGAGTCCTCGTCGGCGATCACCGCGAGGTGCGCGCCCGCGCCCGCCTCGACGATGAACAGGATGCCGCCGTAGAACTCGGCCATCGCCTGCCGCACTCCGCCGCTGCCGTCCCCGAACTCCATCGAAGCGCCGTGCGTCAGGCTCTGGATGCCGGAGGCGATGGCGGCCAGCTGGTCGGCCCGGTCGACGGAGAGCTCGGGGGTGCGGCACAGCTTGAGGCCGTCGCGGGACAGCACGAGAGCGTGCCGGGCGCCGGGGGTGCGCTCCAGGAGGCTCTCCAGCAACCAGTTGAGCTTCTCGTCGGTGGTGGCGGTCATCGGTTCTCGTTGCCTTCCGGATGCGGGGTGGCGGTCGGGTCGGTCGTGCCCCGGGCCTGGTTCTGGGGTTGCGCCTGGCCCTGGACGGCCTGGCGGAAGGTGCTGAAGCGCGCCGTGGCGGCCCGGCGGTCGGCCGGTTTGGCGGCGGGCCTGGCCGGGGCGTCGGGGCCCTCGGGGTGCGCGGCGGCCAGGGTGCGGCCCCGGCGCCGCTTGGGCAGCCCGCTCTCGCCGAACTGGGGGATCCCGCCGGCGGTGTCGGAGGAGGACTCGGCGAGGGGGACCGGGGCCGCCGGAGGGACGGCGGCCAGGAGCGGGCCCGGGTTGGTGCGCGCGGCGGGGGCCGGGGCGGGGGTCGCGACCGGGCTCGGGAAGGGGGGTTCCGCTGCGGGCCTGTCCGGGCGCCCGTACGCGGGCTCGGCGGGCTCGGCGGTTCCAACGACCCCGGTGGTCCCAGCGGTCCCGGCGGTCCCAGCGGCCCCGGTGGCCTCGGCGAGGGAGTGGCCGGCGGTGGCCTCCCGCTCGGGTGCGGGGAGGTCGTACGACGACGACGCTGCGGTGGGTGTGGGTGCGGGTGTGGGTGCGGGTGCCGGTGCGGGGAGTTCGTATGCGCCTGCACCTGCGGCGGGCTCATAGGCGCCTGCACCTGCGGCGGGCTCGTAGGTGCGTGCACCTACGGCTGGGGCGGCGGGCTCCGCCTCGCGCCTGCGCGCCGGGAGTTCGGCCGGGGCGGCGGGGCGGCGGAGCGATCCGGTGTCGTGGCGGCCGGCCGGGCCCGCCGACTGGGGCTGGGTCAGCAGTTCCTGCGGCAGCAGCATCAGCGCGCCCGTACCGCCGCGCGCGGACGGCCGGAAGGACACCGTCAGCTGGTGCTTGCGGGCCAGGCAGCCGACCACGGCGAGGCCGAGCCGGGTGCCGGACAGGCCGGTCAGGTCGAGCGGCCGGTCGGCGGAGACCGCGCGTTCGGCCCGCCGCAGCTGGACGTCGCTCATGACGAGGCCGCTGTCCTCGACGGTGATGATGAGCCCGGCCGGGACCTCCTCCACGTAGACGTGGACCTCGGCGGTGGGCGGCGAGAAGTTGGCAGCGTTGTCGAGGAGTTCGGCGAGCGCGTGCATCACGCCCTCGGCCGCGTGACCGGCGACGGCCACCTCGCTCGTGGAGTGCAGCCGGACGCGCTGGTAGCCGTTGATGCGGCCCATGGCGCCGCGCAGCACGGACTCCATCACGATCGGCTTCGCCCACCTGCGGCCGGAGCGTGCCCCGGTCAGGATGGCGATGCTGTCCGCGAGCCGGCCGGCCTGGGCGGTGCGGTGGTCCAGGTGCAGCAGATCGCCGAGCACGTCCTCGTCGGTGTGCCGGTGCTCCATCTCGCGGAGGTCGGCCAGCATGCTCGTGGCCAGAGCCTGCATGCGGCCCGCGGCGTTCGCGCAGGCGGCCATCGCGGCGGCCCGGGAGGACTCGCCGCGGCCGATCTCGGTGGCGAGCGTGCTCAGCAGGGCGCGCGCGTGAGAGTGGTCCAGCTCGCCCAGCGTGCGGGTGGTGGCGGTCAGCGCGGTGTCCGCGGAGTCCCCGGCGCGCAGCCGTGCGACCAGCTCGGGGACGGTTTCGGTGGCGAACCGCCGGGCGTCCGTCTCGACCCTGGCGGACCTCTCGCGCAGCGCGCGCGTCTGCCGGAGGGCGTACGTGGCGACGGTGACGGCGGCCGTCAGCAGCACGGCCGCGCCGCCACCGCCCCAGGCCAGCGGGGCCCGCACCGCCTCGGGTGCGGCCCACACCGCCCACAGGAGCAGCAGGCCGCTGAGGGCCGCCGATATCGACAGGGCGAGTGCGGACGCTCGGCGCGTGGACATGAGGAAGCAGGCCTCTTGAGGGGGAGCGGAGCAAGGCGACAAGGCAGGCGGCGCGGAACGGAAGTGAAAAGTCCGCCATAAAGCGTGCCCACTATAAGAGAGTTGATGATCAGTTGGGAAAGTTTCTGTCTGTATCTCTGTCGGATTCTCCTAAGGAAACGGGGGACAAGTCGCCCGACACCGCCCGATACGCGGCACCCGGCATGCTGGCTCCATGGCTGATCAACGCAGCGAGAACACGCAAGCGGCACCCGTGGCCACCGAGTTGGCGGCGGCACTGCGCGGGGCCGTCCGCGGCGAGGTGTCCTTCGACGCCGCCGCCCGGGCCCTGACGACGATGGACGCCTCCAACTACCGGCGGGTACCGCTCGGGGTGGTCGCCCCGCGCGACCCCGACGACGTCGCCGCGGCGCTCGCCGTCTGCCGGGCGCACGGGGTGCCGGTCGTCCCGCGCGGCGGCGGCACCTCCATCGCAGGACAGGCGACCGGGACGGGAGTGGTCCTGGACACCACCCGCCACCTGCGGCAGATCCTCGACCTGGACCCGGTGGCCCGCACGGCGGTGGTCCGCCCCGGTGTCGTACTGGACGAACTGCGCGCGGCGGCGGCCGTGCACGGCCTGACGTTCGGCCCCGACCCGTCCACCCACAGCCGCTGCACCCTCGGCGGCATGATCGGCAACAACTCCTGCGGCGCGCACTCGGTGGCCTGGGGCACCACCGCCGACCAGGTGCGCGCACTGACCGTCCGCACCTACGGGGGCGAGGAACTGCGGCTCTCCCGGGGCGGCTGGGACGCGGTCCCGGAACCACTGCGGGCACGCCTGCGCGAACTGACCGAAAGTCATCTCGCCCTGCTGCGCACCGGGTTCCCCGACCTCCCGCGCCGTATCTCCGGGTACGCCGTGGACGCGCTGCTTCCGGAGAACGGCGTGGACCTGGCCCGTGCCTTCTGCGGCAGCGAAGGCACCCTCGGCGTGGTCACCGAGGCGACCGTGCGTCTGGTGGAGGCGCCACGCGCGCGCGGCCTGGCCGTACTCGGCTACGGGGACGAGAGCGCGGCGGCCGACGCGGCGCCCGGCATCCTCCCGTACGGCCCGCTGACCGTCGAGGGCATGGCCGCCGACCTGGTGCCGGACGGGGAGCGGGCGGCGCTGCCGCGCGGGGCGGCCTGGCTCTTCGTCGAGACGGGCGGCGAAAGCCCCGGCGAGGCCCGCACCCGCGCCCAGCAGATCGTCCGCGGGGCCGGGGCGCTCGACGGCACCGTGGTCGAGGACGCCGCAGGACAGCGGGCCCTGTGGCGGATCCGCGAGGACGCCGCCGGCACCGCGACCCGGATGCCGGACGGCTCAGAGGCGTGGCCCGGCTGGGAGGACTGCGCGGTGCCCCCGGCCCGGCTGGGCGCCTACCTCCGCGACTTCCGGGCACTGATGTCGGACCACGGCCTGCGCGGCACCCCGTACGGGCACTTCGGCGACGGCTGCATCCACGCCCGCATCGACTTCGACCTGCTGAGCGGGCCCGGCATCGCCGCATTCCGCCGCTTCTCCGAGGAGCTGGCCGACCTGGTCACCGCCCACGGCGGCTCCCTCTCCGGCGAACACGGCGACGGCCTCGCCAGGGCCGAACTGCTGCCCCGGATGTACGGACCGGAACTGGTCGGCCTCTTCTCCCGCTTCAAGGACGTCTGGGACCCGGCGGGCGGCATGAACCCGGGCGTACTGGCCCGCCCCGCCCGCCTCGACGAGAACCTCCGCTTCGCCGTCCTGCCCACGGAACCGGTGCGCGGCCTGGCGTTCGCCTACCCGCACGACGGCGGCGACTTCTCCGCCGCCGTCCGCCGCTGCGTGGGCGTGGCCAAGTGCCGTACGGAGTCGGTGGCGGGCACCGCGGGCGTGATGTGCCCCTCCTACCGGGCCACCGGCGAGGAGGCCCACTCCACGCGCGGCCGGGCCCGGCTGCTGCACGAGATGCTCGCGGGCGAGGTCGTGCAGGGCGGCTGGCGGTCCCCCGAGGTCGCCGACGCCCTCGATCTCTGCCTCTCCTGCAAGGGGTGCCGCACGGACTGCCCCGTCGGCGTGGACATGGCCACCTACAAGGCGGAGTTCCTCCACCAGCACTACCGGGGCCGCCTGCGGCCGCCCTCCCACTACGCGCTGGGCCGGCTCCCCGAGTGGCTGCGGCTGGCCGCCCCCTTCGCCCGGCAGGCCAACGCGGCGGCCCGGGTCGACGCCCTGTCCGCCCTGGCCAAGAAGCTGACCGGCATTACCCCCGAACGCCGGATCCCGCCACTGGCCCCCCGCACCTTCCGCCACTGGGCCCGCGCCCGCCCCCCTGTCCCCGCAGCGGCCGGGGCTCCCACGGTGCTCCTGTGGCCCGACACCTTCACCAACCACCTCTCGCCCTCCGTGGGCATCGCCGCGGTACGCGTCCTGGAGGCGGCCGGTCTGCGCGTACGGCTGCCCCGCGCGGGCCTGTGCTGCGGGCTGACGTACCGTCTCCACCGGCCAGCTCGACCGTGCCCGCGCGGTCATGCGCCGTACGGTGCGGGCGGTCGGGGGCCCGGCGGGTACTGCCGTCGAGCGGACCGGCGGGGGACAGGCCGGGGCTGCCGGGGAGCGGACCGGTGGCGAGCTTCCGCTCGTGGTGCTCGAACCCAGCTGCGCCGCCGCCCTGCGCACGGACCTCCCCGAGCTCCTCCCCGACGACCCCGCGGCGGCCCGCCTCGCTTCCCGCGTCCGTACCTTCGCGCAGGCGCTGGAGGAGTACGCCCCGCACTGGGCCCCGCCCCGGCTGGAGCGCCCTGTCGCGGGCCAGACCCACTGCCACCAGCACGCCGTCCTCGGCGACGACGCGGAACGCCGGCTGCGCGAGAAGGCGGGTCTGACCGGCACACTGGTGGGGGGCTGCTGCGGCCTGGCGGGCAATTTCGGCTTCGAGAAGGGCCACTACGAGGTGTCCACGGCCTGCGCGGAGGATCAGCTCCTGCCCGCCGTCCGGGCCCTCGCGCCCGGCGGTGAACTCCTGGCCGACGGCTACTCGTGCCGGACGCAGCTGGCGCAGCTGACGCAGGGTCCGCCCGCCCGCCACCTGGCCGAGGTGCTGGCGGACGAGCTGTAGCGCGTGCGTGGGGGGTGCGTGTGGGCGGGCCCGACCCGGAAAATCCGGCGGGTGCGGCGTGCGGGCATGCCACCATGGGAGTACAGCCCATTGAACAAGAGGTGCATCAGAGTGAACGAGGTTCAGACTCCCGCCGGAGTCACCACTGACGCCGAGGCCGGTGTCCTCGCCGCGAGCAGCGCCGGGCTGGAGGGCGGGCCGAAGCGCGGGGGCCTGCGAGGGCGGGTGCCGGGTGGCGGCCTGCGCGGGCGCATGCGGAGCGGTGGGCTGGGGCCGGTGGCGCTGGTGGTGGCCGGGGGGCTCTCCGTTCAGTTCGGGGCGTCGCTGGCCGTGCTGATCATGCCGCGCACGGGGGCGGCGGGCGTGGTCGCGCTCCGGCTCGCGCTGGCCGCCCTGGCGATGCTGGTCATCTGCCGGCCCACGGTGCGCGGGTACACGAGGGCGGACTGGGCGACGGTCCTGGTCTTCGGCGTGACCATGGCGGGGATGAACGGGCTGTTCTACCAGGCGGCCGAGCGGATTCCGCTGGGAGCCGCCGTGACGCTCGAAGTGCTCGGGCCGCTCGCCCTGTCGGTGTTCGCGACCCGGCAGTGGATCAACGTGCTGTGGGCCGCGCTCGCGCTGGCGGGAGTGGCGCTGCTCGGGGTCGCCGGGTTCGGCGGGCTGGACCTGGCGGGGGCGGCCTTCGCGCTGTCCGCCGGCGCGTGCTGGGCCGCGTACATCGTCTTCAGCGCACGGACCGGGCGGCGGTTCCCGCAGGCGGACGGGCTGGCGCTGGCGCTGGGCGTGGCGGCGGTGCTGAGCCTGCCGCTGGGAGTGGTGAGCGCGGGGGCGAAGCTGTTCGACCCGATGACGCTCCTGCTGGGTGCGGCCGTCGCGCTGATGTCCTCCGTCCTGCCGTACACGCTGGAGATGATCGCCCTGCGGCGGATGCCGGCGCCGACCTTCGCGGTGCTGATGAGCCTGGAGCCGGCGATCGCGGCCGGGGCCGGGTTCCTCGTGCTGCACCAGGCGCTGTCGCTCGTGGACGCGCTGGCCATCGCACTGGTCATCGGCGCGAGCGTGGGCGCGGTGCGCAGCCAGTCGCGGCGGAAGGTGGCGTCGGTGTAGGGGCGCTTCGGTGCGGGGCGCGCTTCGGTTCGGGGCGGTGCCGGCGACCTGTCCGGCGCACCGGGCTGACGTCCCCGGACCGGCGCGTCTGCGCCCGTCGGCCGCGCGGGGGCCCGCCCCAGGCGCCCGGCCCCTCAGGCGAGCCAGCCCCTTTCGTGGGCGATGAGTGCTGCCTCCACCCGGTTCGCCGCTCCCAGGCGGCGCATGAGGGCCGCCAGATGCTTGCGGTAGGTGCGGATGGAGACGCCCAGCTGACGGGCGGCCGTCTCGTCCTTGTCCGCCGTCCTCAGCAGGGCGAGCACCTTGCGCTCGATGTCCGAGGGGAGAGGCGAGGTGTCCTCGTCGGGGAGCTCCTCGGAGGCCTCCCACATCCGCTCGTACAGCGAGACCAGGGTCGTTACGAGGCCCGGCTCGCGCACCAGCAGCGCCCCCTTGGCGGTGTGGCCGGGGTCGATGGGGGTGAGGGCGGCCTGCCGGTCGACGATGATCATGCGCTCGACGGGCCGTCGGGAAACCCGTACCTCGGCACCGTGCTCCACCAGTTCCCGCAGGTACGCGAGGCTGGCCTCGTCCCGCAGGACCGCCGCGCCCATGATGGTGCGCATCCGCACCCCGCGCCGCAGCAGCCGCATGTTGATCGGACGCGAGAGGGCGATGGACTCGGCGGACATCACGCCGACGGGGTCGGTGGTCAGGTCCTCGGAGCGGGCGAAGAAGGTCAGCTCGTCGATGATCTCCCGTACGGCGTCGATCCCGTGCAGCGGGATGACCGTCTGCTTGCCGTCACCGGCCTCGGTGCGCGGGGAGGAGGGCGACGGCCTGCGCTCTTCGAAGAGGGACTCCAGAACGTCGTGCCGTACGACCGCGCTCTCCAGCTCGTCGCGGAGGATGCGCAGCCGGCCCTCGATCAGTGCGTCCACGGCCCGGGGCGGCGGGACCGGGCGCACCACCCCGGCGGCGCCGCGGGTGGCCAGCCCGAGCGCGACCAGCCGGGACAGTTCGGCTTCGGTGGGGGAGCCGGGGGATTCGGAATCCGGCGCTCCCCGCCCGGTGGCCGGGTGGAGGGCTTCGCACCGCAGGAGCGCGCGGTAGACGTGATCCTCCCTCTCACTGACGCCCAGAAAACCGAGCAGGTGCCCCATATCGCTCTCCCCCGTGCCGAAACGGTCCGTACATCCGTCACTCGATCTTCAAGTACGGGATCCGCAAGGGTGTGACCGGGGAACGGATTCAGCGACTTCTCGTCGCCCCAAGGGAATCGACAGAGGAACTGTGACCACTGAGATCGTCAGCCCGTTCACCAAGCCGTCGTACTCGGACCAGCAAGGGGACTGCGTCATGGGCATGCACCCTTGTTGACGGGCGCGCCGTCCGCGACAGCAAGAACCCGACCGGCCCCGCGCTGATCTTCCCTGCCGAGGGCCGGCACGCATTCGTGGCGACGTTGCAGGGAGTGCCCGGCCGGTGAACCCGGGCCGGCCGGCGCTCTGCTCACCCACCTCTCTGTCGAGCGCCAGCCGCAGAGGGGCTGCCGGCTCACCCCGGAGATTCCCGCGTCCGCACGCAGTTCGCGCAGGCGCGTCGCGGCACGTTCGCGGGCAGCCTGGGCTGCGGACGACGGGGAGATGGGCATGAGGGGGCGCGTACCTGCCAGTGGTTCATGGAGCACCGACCGGTGAACTTCGATGCCGTGCCCTGTCAGTCCAGCGGGAGCGCCTGGTGGGCAGCCATGATCGCGTCGATGCGGTACGCCAGGTCGAAGTCCGCGGCGGTCAGCACGTTGCCCGCGTCGGGTGAGGTGATCCGCGCGGTCAGGCTGCCGACGCGGAGGTCGAGGCCCGCGTGGTGTTCCACCCGTCGGGACCGGTCGGCGATGGTGACGAGGGCGGCGACGGCCTCGTGATAGCCGATCTCGTACCGTCGGACGATCTCGTGGCCGACCTGCTCCCATCCCGGCAGATCCTCCAGGCGTTCCGCGATCTCCTGATCCGACAGCGGTACGGGTCCTTGTCCCACGTCATCCCCTCTCGTGTGCGAGGGCCAAGGCCTCGATGAGGTCCTGGCCTCTCCGGGCATCCTGCCATGGGCCCATTACCCCCTCCAGGTTGCCCAACTCGTCCGGCATGCACGCCGATCGACTTACGCCTGCGATTCGCGCCACCTGCCCCGCAGGCGACGGCGTACAGCACCCGGCATCTCATGTCGGCACCGCCGCAGGGGACCCCAGGATGTACGCCGGATCGACAAGCGTCCCGTACGGGCGGGAAGTGGCGTCCCGGGCCGGTCTCCGGCATGGAGGCGTCGACTGCCAAAGTGGGGGGATGGACGAGAACTTTCTGGCCCGGCACCACGACCAGTTGGCCGCATGGCTGCGGGATGGCGATGCCGAGAGCCTCGACGCCTTCCTGGGTGCGCACCACGAGTCCTTCGCGCTCGTGACGACAGACGGAGCGATTCTTGACCTGGGGACGCTTCGAGAAGCGCTGCGTGGTGCGGGCGGCAGCCGGCCCGGTTTGTCGATCCGGATCGGGGAAGTCACCCGCGTCACCCCCGACGTGTACCGGTTCCTGGAACGCCACCTCGTGGACGGCTCCGTCGTGGACGCGCGGGTGGTGACCGCCGTCATGGAAGGCGGGCTGCTGCTCGGCGTGCAGGAGACCGCCCGTCGGTAGTGCAAGCGGTCTGCCTGCACCGGAGCCTCATGGCGTGCCTGAGTCGGTCGACCAGCCTCGTGCCTGTGTCGGTGGGCCGGTCTCGTGCTTGTGTCGGTCGACCTCTCGGACCTGTGTCGGTGGCCCTTTCCGGCCTGACCCTGCACGGGTCGGAGCCCCCGCGGGAGGCAGACCGCGCCGGTGCGGCACCTGCGACACCTGCGGCACCGCAGAGCCCGTACCTTGCCGTCCCGGTCGGTGGCTGCAAGGCTTTCGGCCCCTGTCGCGTGTCCCGCCGTGGAGGCTTCCGGATGATGACCTGGCGTCGGCTCGCCGAGCGCGACTTCCCGTTGCTGATCTCCTGGTTGGAACAGCCGCACGTGGCCCGTCGGTGGAACCATGAGACCTCGCCCGAGGCCGTCTCACGGGACTTCGGCCCCGCCGCCAGGGGAGAGGAGCCTTCGGAGGACCTCCTGATCCACCTCGGCGAGAGCCCGATCGGCCTGGTTCAGCGGTGCTGTCTGTCCGACTACCCCGAGTACCTGGCTGAGCTCGCCACCCTGGCCGAGGTGCCTCCCGGGGCCATGACCATCGACTATCTGATCGGTGAGCCGCAGCAGGTCGGCCGGGGGCTCGGACCACGGATGATCCGGTCGGTTGTCGAGGCGACATGGCACGACCACCCCGATGCGCCCTGCGTCCTGGTGCCGGTGTCGGCGGCCAACCGGGCGTCCTGGCGCGTACTGGAGAAGGCCGGAATGCGCCGGGTCGCCGAGGGCGACCTGGAGCCGGACAACCCCGTCGACGACCGCACCCACTACCTCTACCGGATTGATCGGCCGGGCACGGCCGGAGAAGGTGCGTGACCAGAGTCGGGCTGCCGGGGCACGCGTCCCCTTTCCGCCATCCCCCTCCCCCGGCGAAACGCTGCCGCGCCGCCGGGGGAGGGGGCCGGCCGGGCCGGATGTGATCAGTTACGCGATGCCGGGATGGCCAGGTCCGCCAGCAGGTCGGCGAAGAGGTCCGGGCGGCTGAAGTAGCCCGTGTGGGAGGTGGCCAGCGTGCGGACGTCGAACGGGTTGTCCGGCGTCAGCTCGTCCGCCTTGCGGATCATGTGGTCCTGCACGGCCGGGGGCATGCTCATGTCCTCGGAGAGGCGTACGAAGGTGTGCGGGACGACCCCCCACCGCGCGGGGCGGGCCACCGCGCCCTGTTCCAGTACCGCGTAGTTCTCGTCGGGGTCCAGGGAGTCCAGCAGCAGCCGGAACTGATGGTCGGTGGAGTCCGCCATGACAGCCGCCTTGAGCTGCGCGAAGAGTGCCGGGTCGGTGTGTGCGGCACGCCAGTTCAGCCGTACCACGCCCTGGTTTGCGGTGTCCGGCACCGCGATCCGGGCAGCCGCCGCATCCAGCAGGTTGTCATCAGCGACGTCCCACTCCCCGGTGACCATCCCCGGGTCGGCGAGGCACACCGCGGACAGGTACACCACGCGGCCGAGGAGTTCCGGCACGGCGTTCGCGACGGCGGTCACGGTCAGCCCGCCGAAGCTGTTGCCCGCCAGGATCAGTGGCCCCGAGGGGGCGAGCCGGCGCAGGACGTCCACCACGTGACGGACGTTGTCCCGCAGCGTGATGCCGCGCATCGGGGAGGGGGCGGTGGCCAGTGCCGCGAGGTCCTGCGGCTGCCGGTAGTAGGCGGCCGGGTGGTCGGCGCGGTCGCCGTGACCGGGCAGGTCGACGGCGTACGAGCGGAGCCCGCGCAGGGCCAGCTCGTTCTGCAACGGCCCCCAGGCCCGGGCGTTGCTGGACCCACCGGGGACGAACACGAAAGTGGGGTGTGCGGTGCTGCGCATGAAGAAGTCCTCGTCATCCTGAGGCGAACGGTGAACAGTGCGCGGATGACCAGGTGCCGACGGAACGCTCGGGTCAGCACCGAGTCCGGGACACCGAACGGATGCGCAGGGACTGCCAGTTGCCCAGGGGTGAGGAGTGCATGATCAGGACCCTAGGTCCCGCCCGGCGCGCTCGCCATCGAATTGCCGGCCCTCCCCACGCACGCCGGCCCTCCCCAGGCATGCCGCCCGCCGCCCGAGGCCGTCCAGCCGGAAGAGTCCGCTCGCCGACAATTCAAGCACGCTTGCTTGTTTCTCGGATGGCTGCCATGCTCCGCACACGCATCCATGCCCCGAGGGGAGCGTTACGTGTCCGAACTCGACGCCGTGCTCGACGATTTGCGCGACGAGAGCCGTGAAGTTGACTCGCTGGTGGCGGAGTTGGGGGAGGCGGACTGGTGCAGGTCCACTCCCGCGCCGCGCTGGACCATCGCCCACCAGATCGCGCATCTCGCCTGGACCGATGCCGTTGCCCTGCTCGCCGCCACCGACCCGGAAGCCTTCCGGGACGAGGTTGCCAAGGCCGGGAAGGATCCGCACGGGTTCGTCGACGCGGGGGCCGGGGCGGGGGCCGCGCAGCCGCCCCGGGAGCTGCTGGCGGCCTGGCGGGACGGGCGGGACCGGCTGTGGCAGGCGCTCAAGGACGCCCCCGCCGGGACACGTCTTCCCTGGTACGGGCCGCCGATGGGTATCGCGTCCATGGCCACCGCCCGGCTCATGGAGACCTGGGCGCACGGGCAGGACATCGCCGATGCCCTCGGCGTACGGCGGGTGCCGACCGACCGGCTGCGGCAGGTCGCGCGGATCGGTGTCAGGGCGCGGGACTACGCGTACTTCGTACGGGGCCTCGACGCGCCCGGGGATGAGTTCCGCGTCGAACTCGTCGGCCCCGGCGGCGACGTCTGGGCGTACGGGCCCGAGGATGCCGCCCAGCGCATCAGTGGGCCCGCGCTCGACTTCTGCCTGCTGGTCACCCAGCGTGCCCATCGCGACGATCTGGCACTGAGGGCCGAGGGTGCCGACGCCGACCAGTGGCTCGACATCGCGCAGGCCTTCGCCGGACCCCCGGGAGCGGGCCGCGCCCCGCAGGGGGCCGGGTCGGCGGGGGCCGAGCCGAAGAATCCCTCTGCGGACGCGGAAGAGAAGAACCCCTCCGCGGGGGCCGGGACGCAGAGGCCCTCTTCATGAGTGGCCCCGCCCCCACTCCCAGCCCCACCCCCGGTGAGTCCCCCCGTACCCCCCTCCGTATCGGCAACGCCTCCGGGTTCTACGGCGACCGCTTCGACGCCTTCCGCGACATGCTCACCGGCGGCGAGCTCGACTTCCTCACCGGGGACTATCTCGCCGAGCTGACCATGCTCATCCTCGGCCGCGAATGGCTGAAGGACCCCGCCAGGGGGTACGCGCGCACCTTCCTCAAGCAGCTGGAGGAGGGGCTCGGGCTCGCCCACGAGCGCGGCGTGCGCGTCGTCACCAACGCGGGCGGGCTGAATCCCGCCGGACTGGCCGAGGAGGTACGGGAGTTGGCCTCGCGGCTCGGCATCGGCGTCCGGGTCGCGTACGTCCACGGCGACGACCTCATGGCGACCGGGCAGTGGAGCCGCGAAAAGGAGTACGGCGACCTCACCGCCAACGCCTACCTCGGCGGAGCCGGCATCACCGCCTGCCTCGACGCCGGGGCGGACATCGTCGTCACCGGCCGCGTCACCGACGCCGCCCTCGTCACCGGGCCCGCCGCGCACTGGTTCGGCTGGGGCCTGGAGGAGTACGACAAGCTCGCCGGCGCGGTCGTCGCGGGACACGTGCTGGAGTGCGGCGCCCAGGCCACCGGCGGCAACTACTCCTTCTTCGGCGCCCACGACGTCCGCCGCCCCGGCTTCCCGCTCGCCGAGATCCGGGCGGACGGGTCCGGCGTCATCACCAAACACCCCGGCACCGGCGGCGTCGTCGACGTCGGCACCGTCACCGCCCAGCTCCTGTACGAGACGGGCAGCGCGCGGTACGCCGGGCCCGACACCACCGCCCGCCTCGACACCGTACGGCTGACCCAGGAAGGGCCGGACCGGGTGCGGATCGACGGGGTGCGCGGGGAGGCGCCGCCGCCCACGCTGAAGGCCGGGGTGACCCGGTTCGGG
Organism: Streptomyces sp. NPDC058663; assembly: GCF_042716745.1. Lineage (NCBI taxonomy): Bacteria > Bacillati > Actinomycetota > Actinomycetes > Kitasatosporales > Streptomycetaceae > Streptomyces > Streptomyces sp. NPDC058663. Next base: position 22,491 of record NZ_JBHXRV010000058.1, on the reverse strand, counting down.
GGGTGGCGCAACGAAGTGGTGTTCGTGCTGACCGGGCTCGACATCGAGGAGAAGGCCGCGCTGGTCCGGGGGCAGGTGGAGGACGCGTTCGAGGGTCCCGGTGCCACGGGTTCCGCCCCCCAGGGCCCCCCTTCCCCGCGTCCCGCCGGGAAACGGCCCGCCGACGTGCGCTGGGAGCTCGTCCGGACGGACCGGGACGATGCCGGGAGCGAGGAGACCGCGAGTGCGCTGCTGCGGCTCGTCGTACGGGACCCCGAGCCGGACACCGTCGGGCGGGCCGTCAGCGGTGCGGCCGTCGAGCTGGCCCTCGCCAGTTACCCCGGCTTCCACGTGAGCGCCCCGCCCGGCAAGGGGGCGCCGTACGGGATCTTCGAGGCGCACGCCGTCGGTGCCGACCGGGTCGCCCACACGGCGGTGCTGCCCGACGGGAGCGAGGTGGCGGTGCCGGGCCCCGTACGGACGCGGGAGCTCACCGACGTACCGGAGCCGGAGCTTCCGAAGCCGCTGTCCGCGCACCGGGCGCAGCCCACCCGCCGTGCCCCCCTCGGTTTGGTCGCCGGGGCCCGCAGCGGCGACAAGGGCGGCGACGCCAACGTGGGGCTGTGGGTGAGGACCGACGACGCGTGGCGGTGGCTGGCCCACGAGCTGACCGTCGAACGGCTGCGGCAGTTGCTGCCCGAGACGGCGGAACTGGCGGTCACCCGCACCGTGCTGCCCCACCTGCGCGCCCTCAACTTCACCCTCGGAGGGCTCCTCGGCGAAGGCGTCGCCGCCCAGGCCCGCTTCGACCCCCAGGCCAAGGCCGTCGGCGAGTGGCTCCGCTCCCGGCACCTCGACATACCGGAGGTACTCCTGTGACCGGATGGCCCCCTGTGACCCCGGAGGCGTCCCGATGACCGTCCTCGCCACCACCCTCGACCCCACGAGCCCCGAGTACGCCGCCCACCGCACCGCCATGCTCGCCAAGCTGGACGACCTCGAAGCCGCCCACGCGGCGGCCCTTGCGGGCGGTGGCGAGAAGTACGTCGCCCGGCACCGGGCGCGGGGCAAGCTGCTGGCCCGTGAGCGGATCGAGCTGCTGGTCGACCCGGACACCCCGTTCCTGGAGCTCTCGCCGCTCGCCGCCTGGGGGAGCGACTACCCGGTCGGCGCCTCGATGGTCACCGGCATCGGGGTCGTGGAGGGCGTCGAGTGCCTGATCACCGCCAACGACCCGACCGTACGCGGCGGCGCCTCGAACCCCTGGACGCTGAAGAAGGCGCTGCGGGCCAACCAGATCGCGTACGAGAACCGGCTCCCGGTGATCAGCCTCGTCGAGTCCGGCGGCGCCGACCTGCCGTCCCAGAAGGAGATCTTCATCCCCGGCGGCGCGCTCTTCCGCGACCTCACCCGGCTCTCCGCCGCCGGCATCCCCACCGTGGCCGTCGTCTTCGGGAACTCGACGGCCGGGGGCGCGTACGTCCCCGGCATGTCGGACCACACCGTGATGATCAGGGAGCGGTCCAAGGTCTTCCTCGGCGGTCCGCCGCTGGTGAAGATGGCCACCGGGGAGGAGAGCGACGACGAGTCGCTGGGCGGCGCCGAGATGCACGCGCGCGTGTCCGGTCTGGCCGACCACTACGCGCTCGACGAACTCGACGCCCTGCGCCAGGCCCGCCGCATCGTCGCCCGGCTCAACCGGCACAAGGAACACCCCGACCCGGACCCGGCGGGAGTCCTGCCGCCGAAGTACGACGCCGAGGAGCTGGCCGGGATCGTGCCCGGTGACCTCAAGGTGCCCTTCGACCCGCGCGAGGTGATCGCCAGGATCGTCGACGGGTCGGACTTCGACGAGTTCAAGCCGCTCTACGGGACGAGCCTGGTCACCGGCTGGGCCACCCTGCACGGCTACCCGGTCGGCATCCTCGCCAACGCGCAGGGCGTGCTCTTCAGCGCGGAGTCGCAGAAGGCCGCCCAGTTCATCCAGCTCGCCAACCAGCGCGACATCCCCCTGGTCTTCCTGCACAACACCACCGGCTACATGGTGGGCAAGGAGTACGAGCAGGGCGGCATCATCAAACACGGCGCGATGATGATCAACGCCGTCTCCAACTCGACGGTCCCGCATCTGTCCGTGCTCATGGGGTCCAGCTACGGCGCCGGGCACTACGGCATGTGCGGGCGCGCCTACGACCCGCGCTTCCTGTTCGCCTGGCCCAGCTCCAAGTCGGCGGTCATGGGCCCGCAGCAGCTCGCCGGGGTCCTGTCGATCGTCGCCCGCGCCTCCGCCGCCGCGAAGGGGCAGCCGTACGACGACGAGGCCGACGCCGGACTGCGCGCCATGGTGGAACAGCAGATCGAGTCGGAGTCACTGCCGATGTTCCTGTCGGGGCGGCTGTACGACGACGGGGTCATCGACCCGCGCGACACCCGCACCGTCCTCGGCCTGTGCCTGTCCGCCGTCCACACCGCTCCGGTGCGGGGCGTGCGCGGCGGGTTCGGTGTCTTCCGGATGTGAGGTGCGTGCTCCCGACGCGTCCCGTGCCCCCGATGCGTCCTGTGCTCCCGACGCGTCCCGTGTTCCCGAGCTTCCTGTGCCCGTACCGCCCGCTTTCGGTGCGCGCTCCGTCACCCATGGCTGCGGTGATCTAGTGGAAAGAGACTCCTCGTGATCAGAACCCTCCTGGTCGCCAACCGCGGCGAGATCGCCTGCCGCGTCTTCCGTACCTGCGCGGAGGCCGGGATCGCCACGGTCGCCGTGTACTCCGATCCGGACGCGGACTCGCTCCACGCGCGCGTGGCGGACACGGCCGTACGGCTGCCGGGGGCCTCGCCCGCCGACACGTATCTGCGCGGCGACCTGATCGTGAAGGCCGCCCTGTCGGCCGGCGCCGACGCCGTGCACCCCGGGTACGGATTCCTGTCGGAGAACGCCGGCTTCGCGCGCGCCGTCCAGGACGCCGGCCTGACCTGGGTCGGGCCGCCGCCCGGAGCCATCGAGGAGATGGCCTCCAAGACCCGCGCCAAGGTGCTGATGGCGGAGGCGGGCGTGCCGCTGCTCACCCCCGTCGACCCGGCCGCCGCGACGGCCGCCGACCTTCCGCTGCTGCTCAAGGCGGCGGCGGGCGGAGGCGGGCGCGGCATGCGCGTGGTACGCGAAGTGGCGGCACTGGAAGCAGAGTTGACGGCCGCCGCTGCCGAGGCGCGGGCTGCCTTCGGGGACGGCGAGGTGTTCGCCGAGCCGTACGTCGAACGGGGCCGGCACGTCGAGGTGCAGATACTCGCCGATGACCACGGCACCGTCTGGGCGCTCGGCACCCGTGACTGCTCCCTCCAGCGCCGCCATCAGAAGGTCATCGAGGAAGCCCCCGCGCCCGCTCTTCCCGACACGCTGCGGACCACCCTCCACGAGGCCGCCACCGCGGCGGCGCGGGCCGTCGGATACCGGGGTGCGGGGACGGTCGAGTTCCTTCTCGACGCGGACGGCCACGCGTACTTCCTGGAGATGAACACCCGCCTCCAGGTCGAACACCCCGTCACGGAGGCGGTGTTCGGCATCGACCTCGTCGCACTCCAGCTCCGTATCGCCGAAGGGGAAGCCCTCCCCGCCGAGCCCCCCGCCCCCACCGGGCACGCGGTGGAGGCCCGCCTCTACGCCGAGGACCCGGCCGCGGGCTGGCAGCCGCAGACCGGACCGCTGCACACCCTGGACGTCCCCCGGGGTCCCGGCCTGCGCCTCGACACCGGGTACGCCGGCGGGGACACCGTCGGCATCCACTACGACCCCATGCTCGCCAAGGTCGTCGCCCACGCGCCGACCCGCCACGAGGCCGTCCGCAAGCTCGCCCACGCACTCGCCCGCGCCCGTGTGCACGGCCCGGTCACCAACCGGGATCTCCTGGTGCGCTCACTGAACCACCCCGACTTCCTCGCCGCGGCGGTGGACACCGGTTTCTACGACCGGCACCTGGACACCCTCACCGCACCCGCCCCCGGCCGGGAACTCGCCGCCGTGGCCGCCGCCCTCGCCGACGCCGCCCGCGGGTCGGGCCGCCACGACCGCTTCGGCGGGGGCTGGCGCAACGTGCCCTCGCAGCCGCAGACCAGGACCTACGGCGACCACGAGGTCCGCTACCGGCGCACCCGCGACGGCTACACGGTCGAGGGCGTCGACGGCCTCGACCGCGTCGTCTCCGCGTCGCCGGACCGCGTGGTGCTCGAAGTGGGCGGGGTACTGCGGCAGTTCGCGGTCGCGGTGCACGGCGGTCAGGTGTACGTGGACACCCCCGACGGCACCCACGCCCTCACCGCCGTCCCGCGCTTCCCCGACCCCACCACCCGCACCGCCCCCGGATCCCTGCTCGCCCCCATGCCAGGGACGGTCGTACGGGTCGCCGAAGGGCTCGCGGAAGGGGACAGGGTCACCGCAGGGCAGCCCCTGCTCTGGCTGGAGGCCATGAAGATGGAGCACAGGATCTCCGCTCCCGCCTCCGGCACGCTCACCGCTCTGCACGCCGCACCCGGCCGCCAGGTCGAGGTCGGCACCCTGCTCGCCGTCGTAGAGGCGGACACCGAAGAACCGGCAGGGCCCGCCGCACCGGCGGACACCGGCACACCGGCAGGTTCCGCCGCCCCTGTGGACACTGCCGTCCCAGCGGACACCGACGCACCGGAGGACTCCCCCGCATGAGCACCGACGTCATCGAGACCCAGGAACACCAGGACCTGCGCGCCGCCGTCGCCGCACTCGGCAAGCGCTACGGGCGCGACTACTTCACCGCCGTGGTCCGCGACGAAGCCCACCCCGACGCCCTGTGGTCCGAGGCGGCCAAGCTCGGCTACCTCGGGGTCAGCCTCCCCGAGGAGTACGGCGGCGGAGGCGGCGGCATCAGCGAACTCGCCATCGTCCTGGAGGAGCTGGGGGCCGCCGGCTGCCCGCTCCTCATGATGGTCGTCTCGCCCGCCATCTGCGGCACCGTCATCGCCCGCTTCGGCACCGAGGCGCAGAAGGCCGCGTGGCTGCCCGGACTCGCCGACGGCAGCCGCACCATGGCCTTCGGCATCACCGAACCCGACGCCGGATCCAACTCCCACCGCATCACCACCACCGCCCGCAGGGCCGACGGGGGCGGCTGGGTGCTCAACGGCCGCAAGGTCTTCATCTCCGGCGTCGACATCGCCGACGCCACCCTCGTCGTCGGCCGCACCGAGGACGCCCGCACCGGCAGCCTCAAGCCCTGCCTGTTCATCGTCGAACGCGACACCCCGGGCTTCCGGCGCTCGCAGATCGACATGGAACTCCAGGCCCCGGAGAAGCAGTTCGAGCTCGTCATCGACGAGGTGCACCTGCCCGCCGACGCGCTGGTCGGCGACGAGGACGCAGGACTGCTCCAGCTGTTCGCCGGACTCAACCCGGAACGCATCATGACCGCCGCGTTCGCCGTCGGCATGGGCCGCTACGCGCTCGCCAGAGCGGTGACGTACGCGAAGGAACGCACGGTCTGGAAGACGCCCATCGGCGCCCACCAGGCCATCGCCCACCCCCTCGCCCAGGCGCACATCGAGCTCGAACTCGCCCGGCTGATGATGCGCAGGGCCGCCGCCCTCTACGACGCCGGCGACGACATGGGCGCAGGCGAGGCCGCCAACATGGCCAAGTACGCGGCGGGGGAGGCCTGCGTGAAGGCGGTCGACCAGGCCGTGCACACCCTGGGCGGCAACGGCCTCACCCGCGAGTACGGACTCGCCTCCCTCATCGTGGCCGCCCGCGTCGCCCGGATCGCCCCGGTCAGCCGGGAGATGATCCTCAACTTCGTCTCCCACCAGTCCCTGGGCCTGCCCAAGTCGTACTAGTTTCATGACCTGCCCCGCCGCGGCACACCCCCGCCCGCGCCCGCCCACCCGCGGACGCGTCGCTGAGGGCGCCGCGCGCGGGGTACAAGACGCGCACGGCAACCCAGTCCCCTACACCGACGGAGCGCCCCGGGCGGCCTCCGGCACGATCCCGCGGCGCGCGCCGCGAGACAGGGAGAGACGACAGTGACACGGCAGGCCCTGGCCCCCACCACCCACGACCGCGGCATCACCACCCTCACCCTGGACACACCGGCCAACCGCAACGCCCTCTCGGCGGCCCTGGTCAGTGAGCTGGCCCGGTCCCTGGACATGTGCGGGAAGGACCCCTCGGTACGGGCGGTGGTGCTCGCGCACACCGGCAACACCTTCAGCGCGGGCGCCGACCTGAAGACCCCGGCCAGTCCGTACGCCTTCGTGGCTCTGCTGCGGCAGATCGCCGAACTGCCCAAGCCCGTCCTCGCCCGCGTCGAGGGGCACGCGCGGGCGGGCGGGCTCGGCCTGCTCGGGGTGTGCGACCTGGCGTTCGCCACGCTCGACTCCGACTTCGCCTTCTCGGAGGTACGGATCGGGGTGGCGCCCGCCGTCATCTCGATCCCGCTGCTGACCCGGCTGGAACCGCGCGCCGCGTCCCGTTACTTCCTCACCGGGGAGGTGTTCGGCGGGGCGCGGGCCCGTGAGATCGGTCTGCTGACCGAGGCCGCCCCGGACGTGGACGCCGTACTCGACCCCGTACTGGACGCGTTGCGGAGGGCTTCCCCGCAGGGCCTCGCGGAATCGAAACGGCTGCTGACAGCCGGAATGCGGGACGCCTTCGACCGCGATGCGGAAGATTTGGTACAACGCTCGGCAGCGCTGTTCGCGTCCGCCGAGGCGCGCGAGGGCGTGACCGCGCACCTCGAACGACGGGACCCCGCATGGCAACTGTGACCGCCCCCAAACAGGACCGCAGCCGCGCCACCCGTCAGCGCCTTTTGGAGGCCGCCGTGGCCTGCCTCGCCGAGCGCGGCTGGGCGGGCTCCACGGTGTCGGTCGTGGCGGAGCGGGCCGGGGTGTCGCGCGGGGCGGCCCAGCACCACTTCCCGACCCGCGAGGACCTCTTCACCGCCGCGGTCGAGTACGTGGCGGAGGAGCGGTCCACCGCGCTGCGGGCGCTGCCGGGGCACCACGTCGGGGCGGTCGTCCGGGCGGTCGTCGACCTGTACACCGGGCCCCTGTTCCGGGCGGCCCTGCACCTGTGGGTGGCGGCGTCCAACGAGGAGCAGCTGCACGCGCGCGTGACGGAGCTGGAGGCGAGGGTGGGCCGCGAGACCCACCGGATAGCCGTCGAGCTGCTGCACGCGGACGAGTCGCGCCCCGGCGTGCGGGAGATCGTCCAGGGCTTCCTGGACATGGCGCGCGGCCTGGGCCTGGCCAACCTGCTGACGGACGACGCCGCCCGCAGGGACCGGGTGGTCGCGCAGTGGGCGCTTCTGCTGGAGAGCGCCCTCAAACCCTGAGGTCTCGGAATCCGGAGCCCGAGCCTTTGAGCCCGGAGCCCTGAGGGCCTGAGCCCGAGCCTTTGAGCCCGGAGCCCGGGCCTTTGAGCCCGGAGCCCGGAGGGCCTGAGTCCGGAGCCCGAAGCCCCGAGCCCGGGCCCCTGACCTGCCGCCCGGCCGCCCGCGCGCCGCTGCGGGGGACTCAGCCCGTGATGTCCTCGAAGCCCGAGACCTCGCGCGGGTTCCGGGTGCCCGGACCCACGTAGCGGGCCGAGGGGCGGACCAGACGGCCGGTGCGCTTCTGCTCCAGGATGTGCGCCGACCAGCCCGCCGTACGCGCGCAGGTGAACATCGACGTGAACATGTGCGCCGGGACCTCCGCGAAGTCCAGCACGATGGCCGCCCAGAACTCGACGTTGGTGGCCAGCACCCGGTCGGGGCGGCGGGCGTGCAGCTCCTCCAGGGCGGCCTTCTCCAGGGCCTCGGCGACCTCGAAGCGCGGCGCGGCCAGCTCCTTGGCGGTACGGCGCAGGACACGGGCGCGCGGGTCCTCCGCCCGGTACACACGGTGGCCGAAGCCCATCAGGCGCTCACCCTTGTCCAGGGCCTGGCGCACGTACGCGCGCGCGTCCCCGGTGCGCTCGATCTCCTCGATCATGCCGAGGACGCGGGACGGGGCGCCGCCGTGCAGCGGGCCGGACATGGCGCCCACCGCTCCGGACAGCGCGGCCGCCACGTCGGCGCCGGTGGAGGCGATGACGCGGGCGGTGAAGGTGGAGGCGTTCATGCCGTGCTCGGCCGCCGACGTCCAGTAGGCGTCGACCGCCTTGACGTGCTTGGGGTCCGGCTCGCCGCGCCAGCGGATCATGAAGCGCTCGACGACGGACTCGGCCTTGTCGATCTCGCTCTGCGGCACCATCGGCAGGCCCTGCCCGCGTGCCGACTGGGCGACGTACGACAGCGCCATCACGGCGGCCCGCGCGAGGTCGTCCCTGGCGGTCCGCTCGTCGATGTCGAGCAGCGGTTTCAGACCCCAGACGGGAGCGAGCATCGCCAGCGCCGACTGCACGTCGACCCGGATGTCCCCGGAGTGGACCGGGATCGGGAAGGGCTCGGCCGGCGGCAGACCGGGGTTGAACGCCCCGTCGACCAGCAGGCCCCACACGTTCCCGAAGGAGACATGGCCCACCAGGTCCTCGATGTCGACACCCCGGTAGCGGAGGGCGCCGCCCTCCTTGTCCGGTTCGGCGATCTCCGTTTCGAACGCGACGACTCCCTCGAGTCCGGGTACGAAGTCGGACATCAGGCGGCTCCTCAAGATCTGAACGCATGGTCTGTGCGCAAGCGGCGGGAGGCAGGAACGATACCCCTGCTGTAGGGAAGCGACAGGCTCCCCACCGGGGATTTTGGCGGGTTCAGCCGATGCGGGGAAGCGTGAGAACCGGCACACTCCCCGACTCACTTCGCAGAGGGTTAGCCGGAGTTGAGGGTGGGAAGACTGGCGCTGCGCCGACTGCGGCAGGATGGCCCCGTGCCGAACACACTTCCCACGCCCGATCCGTCCGTCATGCGCGAGCAGTACCGCAGCGAGCCGTTCACCGAGGACTCGCTGGCCGGCGCGCCCATGGAACAGTTCGCCCGCTGGTTCCGCCAGGCCGTCGAGGGCGGTCTGCACGAGCCGAACGCCATGGTCGTCTCCACCGCCACCCCCGAGGGCCGTCCCAGCTCGCGGACGGTGCTGCTGAAGGGGTTCGACGGCGAGGGGTTCGTCTTCTTCACGAACTACCGCTCGCGCAAGGGCGAGGAGCTGGCGGCCAACCCGTACCTCTCGCTGCTCTTCCCCTGGCACCAGATCGCCCGCCAGGTCGTCGTCACCGGCACCGCCGCGCGGATCTCCCGCGCCGAGACGGCCGCCTACTTCCGCACCCGCCCGCACGGCTCGCAGCTCGGCGCCTGGGCCAGCGAACAGTCGCAGGTCATCGGCTCGCGCGACGAACTGACCGACAGTTACGCGAAGTTGGAGGAGCGCTACCCCGAGGGCGAAAAGGTGCCGGTGCCGCCGCACTGGGGCGGCTACCGGGTCGTGCCGGACAGCGTCGAATTCTGGCAGGGCCACGAGAACCGGCTGCACGACCGGCTGCGGTACGTCGACGACGGCGCCGGGGGCTGGACGGTGCAGCGCCTCAACCCGTGAGGGGCAAAAAGGGCCTCGCGGCGCGGGACACCGGGCACGGGACGCGCCGGGCGCGGCACACACCGGGCGCGGCACACACCGGGCGCGGCACACCGGGGAAAGTGCCCCTGACATGCGGAAACCCCGCGGGCTCAGGTCTCCTCCGGGGAGGAGGCCGGCCGGACATACCGGCGAGCCCGCGGGGCGGTGACTGCTGGGGATTGGACCGGCTGCGCCGGTACCGCACCGAGTGCGACGTACGGGCAACTAGCCCGCAGCCACCTCACGAGTCCGGAAAGAAATCACTTCCGAATCACCTCCTTTCAGCGTGGGAGACACACTAGAAGCGCCGCCGGAGCGCTTCAACCGAATTAACGGCGTGCGTCGATTTCCTGGAAAGAGGGTGTGGGCTGCGTCACGTTCGAGTTCAATGACCGGACGTGCGGCAGGGCGGACAGCAGCACGGACGAACACCTGCGGGGGTGCCGGATGAGTGCTTCTCCGATCAGTGGGACCACCGGTCCCGAACGGGAGTCGGTGCCGGAGGCCGGGCCGGAATCCGGACGGGAATCCGGCCCGGAGCCGGGGCCTGATCCCGGCCCCGGGGCGGGCGGGGAGCTGCTCGCCGCGCTCCTGGACGGGATGGAAGCCGCCCTCTGCGCCTTCGACGCCGACGGCACCGTCACCCACTGGAACCGCGAGGCCGAGCGCATCCTCGGCTGGAGCGCCCGCGACGCCGTGGGGCGGCGCGGCCTCGGCGGCTGGGCGCTGCGCAGCGCCGACGCGGACGAGGTCCAGGAGCGGCTGCGGTCCGTGCTGCGAGGCGGTGGCCGGCAGGTCCACGAGTTCGCGCTGCTGCGCAAGGACGGCAGCCGGGTACTCGTCCGCATGCAGTCCGCGGCGGTGACCGGCGCCGACGGGAAACCGGCCGGGATCTACGGCGCATTCGGCGAGGTGCACGCCCAGATCGACCTGGAGCGGGCCATCGCGCTCAGCGAGGTCCTGTTCGAGGACGCGTCGTGGGGGGTGGTCCTGCTCGACGTCGACCTGCGGCCCACCGTCGTCAACGTGCACGCCGCCAGGGCGCTGGGCGGCAGCCGTACGACCCTCCTGGGCCGCCCGCTGGGCGACACCGTCGTCCAGGGCGCCGAGGAACTCCAGGGCGCCCTCCAGCACGTGCTGGCCGAGGGAACCCCGCCCGCCCCCGTCGACCTCTGGGTGACGGTGCGCACTGCGGAGGGCGAACGGCGGCGCTGCTGGCGCAGCGGCTTCCTGCGGCTCACCTCGCCCCTCGCCCAGGAACCGGTGCCGCTGGGCGTCGGCTGGATCTTCCAGGACGTCACCGAGGCGAAGACGGGCGAACAGGAGGCCGCCCGACTCCGCTTCCGCGCCAACCAGCTGCACAGGGCGGCCAGGGCCGCCGCCGAGTGCGAGGACCCGATGGAGGCCGCGGCCGCCCACCTCGACTTCGGGCTCGCCGGGTTCGCCGACCACGCCCTGATCGACGTACTGGCCGGCACCGGGCTGGTGCGCGCCGCGGCCTCGCCCGCGGGCGAGCCGGGCCCCTGCACCCCCGCGGACCCGCAGGCGGGCATCCCCGTGCGGTACGGCGAGGGCCACCCCGCCCTCCAGGCGCTGGACCGGACGGGCGCGGTCCGGGCGAGCGCGGGCACCAGGGCGGACGCCGCAGCGTGGGCGGCCGAGCGGCAGTGGCCGCGGGAGACCGTGCACGCCCTGTGCATGGTGCTGCGCAGCCGGGGCCGCACGCTGGGCACGGTCACCTTCCTGCGCGGCCCGGGCCGCCCGGCCTTCGAACGGCCCGACGCGACGTACGCGGAGAGCATCGCGTTACGGGTGGCGGCGGCGGTGGACCTGGCGCGGCTGCCCGGGCAGGCGCCCTGACGGCCGGTGCGCTTGGGGCCGCGTGCACGACGGGGTCCCCAGATGTCCGGTGGCCGCCTCGGGCGCCGGTCCGCGGGCCGGTCAGTGCCGGAAACGGGCCCGTCAGTGCCGGAAGAAGATCCGGTCGCCGTACTCGGTCATCACCCGGCCGTTCCACTCGTGCCCGCCGTCCACGTTCCCCGAGCGCAGCAGCGGCGGCTCGATGCCCCGCCGTGCCAGCTCGCCCGCCGCGGTCGCCATGACCGCCTGCATGAGGGCCGAGGTGACCACGGTCGATGCCGGGGCGAAGGGGGCGTCGATGCCGTCCGCCGTGAGCTCCGCGTCCCCCACGGCGATCTTGCTGTCGAGCACGATGTCGCAGTGGTCCTTGAGGAAGGTGCCGGACTTGTGCCGGGAGCGGGTGTCCCGGGCGTACGCCACGGAGGTCACGCCGATGACCTTCAGGCCGAGGGCGCGGGCGTTCATCGCCATCTCCACCGGGAGCGCGTTGCGCCCCGACAGGGAGACCACCACGAGGACGTCGCCGGACGTGGCCGGGCTGCTGTCCAGGACCGCGCCCGCGAGACCGTCCACCCGCTCCAGGGCGGAGCCGAGGGTGGCCGGCATGACGTCGACGCCGACGACGCCGGGGACCGCGAGCAGGTTCATCAGGGCGAGTCCGCCCGCCCGGTAGACGACGTCCTGGGCGGCGAGCGAGGAGTGGCCGGCGCCGAAGGCGAAGAGCCGGCCCCCGGCGGCGACGGTGTCGGCCATGGCGGTGCCCGCGGCGCTGATGTTCTCCTTCTCCTCGTCCCGTACCCGGTGCAGCAGGCCGATGGCGGCGTCGAAGAACTGATCGGCCAGCTTGTTCTCGCTCATCGCTGAAGGGCCTTTCCCAGGGGTGACGAACCGAGGCGGCGTCCGCGCCGGGATCACGTTGCGGTCTGGACCAGTGGGCTGTCAATACGGTGTGAGCCGGGCGCGGCACGGTTGTCGGTGCGATGCGTCAGAATTGGAACCGGGCCGGGGCGTCCCGCGGAATCCCGCCGGACACCGCCAGCGCACGACGATTTTCTGTCACAGCATCGAGGGGCACACATGTCCGGACTGATCGACACCACGGAGATGTATCTCCGCACCATCCTCGAGCTCGAGGAGGAGGGCGTCGTCCCCATGCGCGCCCGTATCGCCGAGCGACTGGACCAGAGCGGGCCCACGGTCAGCCAGACGGTGGCGCGCATGGAGCGCGACGGCCTGGTGACGGTGGCGGGCGACCGCCACCTGGAGTTCACCGAGGAGGGCCGCAGGCTGGCCACGCGCGTGATGCGCAAGCACCGCCTCGCCGAGTGCCTGCTCGTCGACGTGATCGGCCTGGAGTGGGAGCAGGTGCACGCGGAGGCGTGCCGCTGGGAGCACGTGATGAGCGAGGCGGTGGAGCGCCGGGTGCTCGAACTGCTCCGCCACCCCACCGAGTCCCCGTACGGCAACCCGATCCCCGGTCTGGAGGAGCTGGGCGAGAAGTCCGAGGCGGACCCCTTCCTCAACGAGGGCATGGTCAGCCTCAGCGAGCTCTCGCCGGGCCCCGACGGCAAGACGGTGGTGGTACGGCGGATCGGCGAGCCCATCCAGACCGACGCCCAGCTGATGTACACGCTGCGCCGCGCGGGCGTGCAGCCCGGTTCGGTGGTCAGCGTGACCGAGTCGCCCGGCGGGGTGCTGGTCGGCAGCAGCGGCGAGGCCGCCGAGTTGGACGCGGAGACGGCTTCCCACGTCTTCGTCGCCAAGCGGTAGCCGGACGCGGCCGGCAAGGGAGCGGAAGCGGTGGCCGCGCGGCAGCCGGGCGGTTGCCCGGTGGCAGCCGCGTGGCAGCCGCGCGGTGGTCGCGTGGTGGCGGCCCACCGGGCCGCCCGCCGGTGCACCGCAAGGTCAACCTTGCTGGATCGGGGGCGAGTTGGGTCCTCTTTTCGTGCCGGAATGGCAGCGGCCGGTCAGATCGCGTGCCACCCTGTGTCTGCGGCACACGAACCGGGGCACACGAGGTGAGTACGGGCTGCCGGCCGGCCCACAGGGCTGCCGGGGAGGAGGCGGGGATGCGGAACCCGTCGTACGTGCGGCCCGTACCGCGCGCACCGCACAGGCCGCCGCAGACGTCGATGCGCGCACCGTACAGGCCGCCGCAGACGTCGATGCGCGTGCCGTCGCACCGGCCGCCGTGCGCGCACCGGCTCGCGCCGTGCGCCTCCCGGTGTGCGCTGAGCGCGTACCGGCTCCTGCTGAGTGCCTCCGGGCCCGTGCCGCGCACTTCCCGCCCCGCGCCGTGCGGGTACCGGCTCCTGCCGAGTGCCCCCGGGCCCGCGCCGCGCACTTCCGGGCCGGCGCCGCGCACCTCCCGCCCCGCCCCGTGCACCTCCCGGCACAAGGAGGGCCCCGGCGCCCTGAGGCGCCGGGGCCTGTCCTCCCCTGCGTCGACCTGGAGCCCCGAGCTCCCTAGGTCGACCCCCGCGGACCGTCTTCCCCGAGCGGCCCGCCTCCCGCAGAAGATCTCCCCTCGGCAGCGCGAGCCAATCCTTGAGCCCTGTCACTCGAAAGAGGGGTCTTGCATGGTGAACCCGTATTTTCGAATGCGAGTTCGATAGCGTGGCGGGGTAGGCAACGACGACCGCCCGGAAGCCGAAGAGACCCGGAAGCCGAAGAGCCGGACGAAGAAGGGGGTGCCAGGCCATATGGTGCGGCGCATCGACGTGACCGGAGCCGACGGCGTACGCCTCGCCGCCTGGGAGTTCGCCGACCCGCCCAAGGCCGGCGCCGATCCGGGGCGGCCCCCCGCGGTCCTTCTGCTGCACGGGCTGATGGGCCGTTCCGCGCACTGGGCGGACACCGCCCGCTGGCTCTCCGGGCGGCACCGGGCGGTGGCCCTGGACCAGCGCGGCCACGGCCGCAGCGAGAAACCGGCCGAGGGCCCGTACACCCGCGAGGCGTACGTCGCCGACGCCGAGGCCGCGGTGGAGCAGCTGGGCCTGGGCCCGGTGACCCTGATCGGCCACTCGATGGGCGCCCTCACCGCCTGGCAGCTCGCCGCCAAGAGGCCCGACCTGGTCCGTGCGCTGGTCGTCTGCGACATGCGCGCCTCGGCCCTCGGGGCCGCCTCCCAGCGGGAGTGGGAGGACTGGTTCAAGGCCTGGCCGGTGCCGTTCGCGCGGCTCGCGGACGTACGGAAGTGGTTCGGCGAGGACGACCCCTGGGTGGAGCGGCCGAGCCCCGCGCGGGGCGAGTTCTTCGCCGAGGTGATGGCGGAGCGTGCGGACGGCTGGCGGCCGGTCTTCTCGCGCCGTCAGATGCTGATGTCCCGGGCGACGTGGGTCTTCGACGCGCACTGGGACGAGCTGTCCCAGGTGCGCTGCCCGACGCTGGTGGTGCGCGGCCTGGACGGCGAGCTCGGGCGGGCCGAGGCCCAGGAGATGGTCCGCGTCCTGCCGCAGGGCCGCTACGCGGAGGTCCAGGACGCCGGGCACCTGGTCCACTACGACCAGCCCGAGGGCTGGCGCACCGCCATCGAACCCTTCCTGGAGGAAACCAGCGACCTCGCCCCCACCGTCACCTGAGCCGGGTCCCTGTGGCGGCTGGACCCGCCCGCACCGGCACCTGAGCCCGCCCGCACCGGTACCTGGACCCGCCCGCACCGGCACCTGAGCCCGCCCGCTCCCGCACGCCCACCAGGACGTGCGGGAGGGATGCCCACCACCGGCCCCGCCGACTCGGCCCCACCACCGGCCCCGCCGGACTCGGCCCCACCCCGGGCCCCGCCGGCTCGGCGCAGCCCCGGGCCTGCCGCCTCAGCCCTTGCTGACCGCCGCCAGGATCTCCGGCAGCCGCCGCGCCACCAGGGGTGCCGCCACCTTCATTCCCGCCCAGCCCACCAGCACCCCGTACACCACGCCCACCGGCAGCAGCAGCCATGTCGCGCCGTCGCTCAGGTGCAGCCAGACCGTCAGGGCGATCAGCGGTGCACAGGTCACCACCGACACCACCAGCCCCGCCAGCAGCGACATCCACGCGAGCGACCCCTGGCCCGCCGACACGTTCTTGTGCGTACTGTCCTGCGGGACCGAGTAGGGGAACTTGGCCGAGGCCACCATGCCCGCCGCCAGCATCGCCCCCAGCAGGGCCAGCGACATGCCCAGCACCTCGGGCAGCGACTTCCAGTCACCGACGACCGCCGTCGTCACGACCACCACCAGCACGGTGTACGGAACGGTGATGACCAGCAGCGCCAGCATCCGCGCCCACAGCTCCTCGAACGCGTCCCGCGCCGACGAGACGGTCAGGGCGACCATCCAGAACGCCGAGGTGTCCGCACCGAACTGGTTGAAGGTCAGCATCCCGAGCATCGCCGTCGCGATGCACGCGAAGTACACCGACCCGGTCCCCTGGAGCGCGTTGAACACCGGCACGATCAGCCCGATCGCCAGCGAGGAGACCCACGGTCCCTTCGTCTTCGGGTCGCGCCAGATGTAGCGCAGCACCCGCTGCGCGGTGGCCGCCGTCCGTCCGTCCGGCAGCAGCCGCGACAGCAGCCCCGCCTTGGACTCCTTGCGCGCCGGGCCCGAGGACGACTGGAGGGTCGAACCGTCCGGCGCCGTCATCAGTTTGACCAGACCGCGCTCCCACGACCACAGGAGCCACCCCAGCAGGGCGAGGGCGAGCAGCAGCTGGAGCGCCACCCGGCCGTACGCGCCCTCGCTCGCCGAGTGCACCGCACCGAGCGCCGACGCGGGCGGCAGCCACCGCACCACGTCGGCCACCGGGTCGAGCACGTCCAGGCTGCCGCCGGTGCGCGACAGCCGCTGCCAGCCGAAGTTCACGAACTGGATGCCCACCGCGATGACCAGCCCGCTGAGCACCGCCAGATCACGGCCGCGCCGGCTGGTCAGCAGCCGTACGTTGGCCGTCGCGACGGTACGGGCCAGCGCCACGCACGTCAGGACGGTCAGCGGCGCCGCCAGCACCGCCACCGCGGCACCCGCGGCCCCGTGCGCCACGGCGATCGCACAGCCCACCACCAGGCAGACCGTGAACAGCGGCCCTATACCCACCAGGGAAGCTGCGAGCAGCGCCCGCACCAGCGGCCTCGGCCGCAACGGCAGCATCACCAGCCGGGAGGCGTCCAGCGTCTCGTCGCCGCTCGGGAAGAACAGCGGCATGAACGTCCAGCCGCACGCGAGCACCAGCGTCAGCAGCAGTGTCACCGTCGGCGCCGCGGCCACCCCGCGCAGCATGACAAGACCGAACAGCTGGAGCGCCGAGAAGAGCACCACCAGCACCCCGGTGGTGATGAACGCGGCCTTGCGCCCGGACGACTGCCGCAGCCCGTTCTTCAGCAGCGCGAGCTTGAGCGAGACGAACAGCGGGGTCAGCCCCGCCGAAACGGCACCGGGACCTGCGTCCGCACCCGCCCCGCGGGCGGACTCGTCGACCACCACACTCATCGCGAGACACCGCCCCCGGCGCCGGGCTCGGAGCCCGACTCCGTGCCGCGCCCCGTGCCGGACCCCGCACCGCGCTCCGTGCCGGGCCCCGCACCGAGCCCCGATTCCCCGGCCTCCGCCCCCGCACCGGCAATCGAGGCCGCGGGCGTTCCGCCGCCCCCGCCCAGCCAGTCCAGGCTCTCGCCCGCGTTCCGTCCCTGCGCGCCTACCAGTTCCAGGAACGCGCTCTGCAGGGTCGGCGCGTCACCGCGCACCTCGGCCAGCGTGCCCTGGGCGCGGATGCGGCCCGCGGCCATCACGGCCACCCAGTCGCACAGCGACTCCACCAGCTCCATCACATGGCTGGAGAAGATCACCGTCGCACCGGACGCCGTGTACCGCTCCAGAACACCCCTGATGGTCTGCGCGGACACCGGGTCGACGCCCTCGAACGGCTCGTCCAGGAACAGCACCTGAGGGTTGTGCAGCAGCGCGGCTGCCAGCCCGATCTTCTTGCGCATACCGGTCGAGTAGTCGACCACCAGCTTGTGCTGCGATCCGGCCAGATCCAGTACGTCCAGCAGCTGGGTGGCCCGCTTGTCCACCTCGGCGCCCGGCAGCCCGCGCAACCGGCCGCTGTAGGCCAGCAGTTCGCGCCCGGACAGCCGCTCGAAGAGCCGCAGCCCCTCCGGCAGCACGCCGATCCGGGACTTGACCTGCACCGGGTCGCGCCACACGTCGTGACCGCCGATCTCGACGGTGCCCTGGTCGGGCCGGAGCAGGCCCGTCACCATCGACAGCGTCGTGGTCTTCCCCGCGCCGTTCGGCCCGACCAGCCCGATGAACTTCCCCGCGGGCAGTTCGAGATCGATTCCGGCCACGGCCACCTGCTCGCCGAACCGCTTCCACAAGCCCTGAACACGTACCGCGGCGGGCGGCGCCGACTGCGCTCCGCCCGCCTTTTCGAATGCCTGGTCGGGCATGCCGTTGCCTTTCGTGGTCCCCGTGATACGGGTTCCACCCTAGGGCTTGCCCGGTCCGCCGACCCGGGTGCGCGTGCCCCGGACCGCGTACGGCACCGCCCGGACCGCGTACGGCACCGCCCGTCCCGCGCGGTCAACGCGGCATCCACGGACCCGCCGGCTACCCCCGGGCGCGCCCCCGGGCCGCCGCCGCCTCGCGGCCGCAGGCGTACGCGAGCGGATTGATCAGCTCCTCCGCGTCCGGCAGCCAGCGGTTGGCGGGGGTGGGGCGGCGGGCCCACTGCACGGCGCCCATGCCGCCCATCCGGGTGGGCGGGCCCGCCACGTAGTCGCCCTCGCCCCGGGCGATCAGGTCCAGTGTGCTGGGAACCCAGCCCAACTTCCGTACCAGATCAGGGATCTTGGCGCCCGCGCCCGGCAGGACGAAGAAGAGCAGCCTGCGGTCCGGGGTGCTGGTCACCGGGCCGAGGGTGAGTTCCATGCGCTCCATCCGGGCCAGCGCGAGGAAACCGGCGGTCTCGGGCACGTCGATCGCGTCGAAGGTGCGGCCCGTGGGCAGCAGGATCGAGGCCTTCGGGTTCTTCTGCCACATCCTGCGCGCAGCCACCGCACTGCCCGTCGCCTGCGTCGCCCAGTCGCCCTTCGCCGGGTGCGCACCGGGAGCCGCGCAGGCCAGGTCGCCGCACGAGCAGCGCTCCATCCCCTCCTCGGCCTCCAGCCAGGTGCCGGGGACCACGTCCCAGTGCCGTTCTTCCGCGTACCGCACGGCGCTGTCCAGCAGTTGATCACCGCGCTGCTGAGGGATCTGGGCTGCGTCGACGTCCGTGACTCCGATGGTCTCTTCCACGCCCCACTCAACTGCGCGCACCACCTCCGGTTACGGGCGCGGTCGCGCGGGAGATGGCGCATCGATCCTGCATGCGGGGCGCATGGGTGCACGGGCGGGGGCGCGCAGGTGGGTCCGTGGCCAAGAGCGGGAAGTCACAAAAGAGGAAGCCCGGAAGTACCGGCCAATACCTCCGACTTCCGGAATCAACTGTCATCTACCGGCATCTGTCGTCATGTATACGCATGACTCGCATTCTTTGCATATCCGCAGGGCAGTGATCTCCGCACGGAACCCGCAGGGGTCCCGGTCGAGTTCACCCGCGCCCGCACCAGGGGGTACACATGGCAGCCAGGCCGCTCATCGCCCGTCAGCCGAACGAACGTCTCCAGGCGCTCATCCAGGAAGCCGGCTGCTCCAACGCCGGACTGGCCCGACGGGTCAACATGTGCGGCGCCGAGCACGGGCTCGATCTCCGTTACGACAAGACGTCCGTCGCGCGGTGGCTGCGCGGTCAGCAGCCCAGGGGCCGCGCCCCCGGCATCATCGCCGAGGCGCTGGGCCGCAAGCTGGGCCGCACCGTCACCATCGACGAGATCGGCATGGCCAACGGCAAGAACCTGGCCTCCGGCATCGGCCTCCAGTTCTCGCCCACCGTGCTCGGTGCGATCGAGCAGGTCTGCGAGCTGTGGCGCAGCGACGTGGGCCGGCGGGACTTCCTGTCGGGGTCCTCGGTGGCGTCCTCGGCACTGGTGGAGCCGAGCAGGGACTGGCTGATCACCGGCGCCGACCACCAGGTGGCGCGTACGGCGGGGTCCCGGGTCGGGGCGAGTGACGTCGCGGCGGTCCGGGCGACGACGGACGCGCTGGTGACGCTGGACCACAAGTTCGGCAGCGGACACGTGCGCCCGATCGTCGTGCACTACCTCAACAGCGTGGTCTCCGGCCTGCTCTCGGGCTCCTACCGGGAGGCCACCGGACGCGAACTCTTCGCCGCCGTCGCCCGCTTGACGGAGCTGGCCGGATACATGGCGGTCGACACGGGCCAGC
Source organism: Streptomyces sp. NPDC058663 (assembly GCF_042716745.1). Lineage (NCBI taxonomy): Bacteria > Bacillati > Actinomycetota > Actinomycetes > Kitasatosporales > Streptomycetaceae > Streptomyces > Streptomyces sp. NPDC058663. The sequence continues at coordinate 2,803 of NZ_JBHXRV010000058.1, read as the reverse complement.
CGGGACTCGCCCAGCGCTACTACATCCAGGCCCTGCGGCTGGCCCAGGCGGCCGGGGACCGCGGCTACGGCGGCTACGTCCTGGCCGCCTCCATGAGCCATCTGGCGGCCCAGCTCGGGAACCCCCGGGAGATCGCCCAGCTGGCGAGGGCCGCCCAGGAGGGCGCACGGGGGCGGGTCACGCCCCGGACGGAGGCCATGTTCTACGCGGCCGAGGCGCGCGGGCACGCCCTGCTCGGCGATGAACGGACCTGCGCCGCGGTGGCGTCGAGGGCGCTGTCGGCGCTGGAGCGGGCGCACGACGCGGGGGACTCGGGGGACGACCCGTTTTGGATCGCCCACTTCGACCAGGCGTATCTGGCAGACGAGTTGGCTCATTGTCACCGTGACCTCGGGCAGGCGGACGCGGCGGCCCGCCGGGCCCAGGAGAGCGTGCAGGGCCACCCCGACGGCAAGGTGCGCCGCCGCGCCATCGGCCTCGTACTGCTGGCCACCGCGCAGGTGCAGCAACGGGAGATCGAGCACGCCTGCCACACCGGCACGCGCGCGGTGGAGCTCCTCTCCACGCTGCGGTCGAACCGGGGAGCGGAGTACCTGGAGGACTTCCAGCAGCGCCTGGAGCCCTACCGGGACGAGCCTTCGGTACGCGAGTTCGGCGCCAGGATGGAGTTGCAGGCGGCCTGAGGCACCCCGCGCCGTCCCTCCTGTCCCGCCGCCCCGGCCGAGGTGGCGGGAGGGGCGGGACGCGACGCGAAGTCCGTCACGGACGCGGGGGGCGCGCAGCCCGCCGCGCGGCGTCAACAGGGAGCCCATACCAGCGTCAACGTGCGGTGATGCGTTACAGCCGAGGGGTCCGCACCTCGGGGCGTTGACCAGCGATCATGGGTACGTGGCACAGGGACCGGCTCACCCGGTAGCGTGAAGCGGTGATTCCGTCCCTCGCCGTCATGGCGAGGACCCCCTAGGCCCGATGGCAGGAGCCCCCCGTTGACGCAGAGCGAACAGGGTGATGAGCCGCAGCATCCCGCTGGCCGCCCCGCACACGAGGGCGCGGGACTGCCCCCGGCCCACCCGCAGTACGCGCAGGCACTGCCCCCGCAGCAGCCGCCGTGGCCGGCCGCACCCGGTCAGGCGGCCGGCCAGGTGACGCCGCCCCAGGGTCAGAGCTGGGACCAGCCGTGGGGCCCGGCGGCCCAACAGCCGGGCGCACAGCAGCAGATGACGGGGCACCAGGAGTCCCGGGGCGGAAACTTCGCGGCACCGCAGCCGCAGGCGCACCAGCAGTCCCAGGGCGGAAACTACGCGACCCCGATGCCGCAGACGCAGCAGTCGCAGGGCGGGAACTTTGCGGCACCTCAGCCGCAGACGCAGCAGCAGTCACCGCCCATGCCGATGCCGCCGCAGATGCAGATGCCGCAGGCACAGGTGTCACAGGCGCAGATGCAGCCTCAGATGCCCCAGCAGCCGCAGGCCCCCCAGCACTCGCAGCACTCCCAGCCCTCCTGGGACATGCCCGCCGCAGCGGGTGGTGACGCGGACGCCACCCAGTTCATACCGCCCGTCGTGCAGGGCCCCGGCGCCCTGCCGCCGGAGAACCCGGTCGCCCCGGTGGCCGCCACCGGCTCCGTCCCCACCGGCTCCGTCCCCACCGGTCCCGCGCCCACCGGGCCCGTGGACGGCACCGCCTTCCTCGGACAGCAGGCGCTGCGGCCGCCCGCCGGTTCGGACGCGGACGCCACCCAGTACCTGCCGCCGGTGCCGGCCGGGGCCGCGTACGCCGCCCGCCCCGAGGTCCCCCTGCAGCCGGGGGCGCCGGGAGAGCGGCAGCCGCCCGCCGAGTTCGACAGCCTGTTCCGCACGCAGGCCCCGCAGGCCGCCGAGGCGCCCGACGCCCCGTCCGCCACGCAGCAGATGCCGCGCTTCCTGCCGCCCCGCCAGCAGGAGGCGGAGCAGGAGGAGGCGCGCTACCAGCAGTTCCAGCAGCCCGGTCCCGGCGCGGGCCCCGGGCCCCGGCGGCGCAAGGTCGGCGCGGTGCCGATGATCGCGGCCGTCGTGGTGGGCTGCTCGGTGATCGGACTGGGCATCGGGGCGCTGCTGAACTTCGGCGGCGACGACACCAAGACCAAGGGCGACGACACCAAAACCGTCGCCTCGGGGAGCTCGCTGCCCGCGCAGCAGCCCGCCGGGCAGGACGCCGACCCGGCGAAGGCGCAGGCCGTCGCACTGGACAAGCTGCTCGCGGACAGCAACGACAGCCGCGAACAGGTGATCAACGCGGTCGCCGCCATCAGCCGCTGCGACAGCCTGCCCAAGGCCGCCACCGACCTGCGCGCCGCCGCCGAACAGCGGCGCGGCCTGGTGACCCGCCTCCAGACACTCAAGGTCGACAAACTGGACGGCCACGCGTCGCTCACCGCCTCGCTGAACACGGCCTGGCAGGCATCGGCCGCCGCGGACGACCACTACGCGGCCTGGGCCGACAGGGTCGCCGGCGACCCGAAGAAGTTCTGCTCCAAGGGCAGGGCGAAGGCGACCGGCGAGCGCCGCCTGGGCGACCGCGAGAGCGGCAACGCGTCCCGGGCGAAGAAGGCCGCCGTGGACCCGTGGAACGAGATCGCCGCCAAGTACGGCCTCACCAAGCACCAGCCGACGGAGCTCTGAGCCGCCCGCCCGCCCATGGGGCTCTGAGCCGCCGGCCCGCCCATGGGGCCCTGAGCCGCCGGCCCGTGGAGCTCCGAGCCGCCCGCACCCGGCAGAGGGACGCGTCCTCAGGCGGCGTGCGGCGGCCGCCGGCGGGGCACAGT
>NZ_JBHXRV010000057.1:0-50354 GCF_042716745.1 Streptomyces sp. NPDC058663 | reverse complement strand
TCGCATGAAATTACGTCCTGCACCAGCGGTTCACCGGTAGCCTTTCTAGATGCCGATCGCTCCGGAGCATCTTCACCTCGCATACGAGGGCCCCTTCTATGCGTACTTGTACGGACGGGCAAGCCGGGACCCCTCGAAGGAGGGGACCAGCGTCACATCGCAACTCGTTGAGGGTCGCACCCTGTGCGACAGCCTCGGCTGGCCAATCGTCCGGGAGTTCCCCGAGATCGACCGGTCAGCGTCCCGCTATGCAAAGAAGACGCGAGAGTTGTACGAAGAGATGCTTGAGGGCATCGAAAATGGTGTCCCTCGTATCCTGGTCGCTTTCGAGGCGTCGCGGTACTACCGCGATCTCGACGCCTACGTGAAGCTTCGCAACGCGTGCATGACTGCGGGCGTACTGCTCTACTACGACGGCGCCGTCTATGACTTGAGCAAGCGCGCCGACCGTAAGGCGACCGCGCTGGATGCCGTCAACGCCGAGGATGAAGCCGACGGGATCCAGCTCCGGAACGCTCGCACCACGCGGCAGAATGCCGCAGCGGGCGGCGCGCACGGTCGGATCCTCTGGGGGTACATGCGCCGGTACGACGCGGACACGGGCAAGCTCATTGGGCAGTTCCCGCACCCCGAGAGGGCGGACGCCGTGAAGTACGCGTTCACGTCGTTCCTCGGTGGGAAGACGATCCACTCGATCTATCGGCACCTCGCAGCGACCCGGGACGCGGCCGTCGACGGGCGCGCGTGGGAGTACTACCACGTGTACGAGATGCTGCGGAACCCGTCGTACGCGGGGCGTCGCGTCTGGCAGGGCAGGGATTACACGCAGGCGAAGTGGGACGGCATTGTCGAGTACGAAGACTTCAAGGCCGTGCAGGCGATCCTCGACTCCGAGGACAGGGCATCCGTGGACTGGTCGGTGCAGCACGAGCTCGCCGGCATCGCCCGGTGTGGGAAGTGCCCTGCGCCCGTGCCCGAGGGCGCGCCGGGGGTGAGGTCGAGTCAGTCTGACGGCGAGGACGTCTATCTGTGCGCAGCCAAGGCGGATGTGTCAATCCGGGCGAAGAAGCTGGAGGCGTACGTGGAAGAAGCGGTGGTGGAGTGGCTGGCTTCGAAGGCGCCTGCCGCTGCGTTCGACGCGGGCAAGGAGCAGTCGAAGGCGGATGCAGCACGGAAGAGGCACGAGGCACTCACGCGCCAGCTCCGCGAGGCTCGCGAGTCTGCGTCCACGATCGCGGATGACGGGACCCCTGGTATCTCGGTGTCGTCCCTGGCCGCGATTGAGGCTCGACTGCAACCGCTGATCAACAAGGCTCAGGCGGACATCGACTCGGTGCGCGCTGTGCCGCCGCTACTTCAGGGGTTGATCGGGAAGCCGCGGGAGGTGGTTGAGGCGGCGTGGGATCGGCTGGACATTGAGCAGCGCCGGGTGATCTACCGAGCGACGGTGAACGTGTACGTGAACCCGGCGCCGGTGAGGGGGCGCCGGGGGATCGACCCGGGGCGGGTCACGTTGCGGTTCGTTGGCGAGCCGGGGTTCATCCGCGAGTGGCGCCGCGTTCGTGGGTTGGCGACGGTTCCGGCGCAGAAGGGGAAGGGGCCGGCACGGGAGCGCGCTTAGGCGCTGCTGTTCCGAACAGTCCAATGACCTTTGCGTGGTCGGGGCAGGGGGCGAACTCGCCCCCTGATTCCTTGAACAGGTTGTAGGCGGCCTCGAAGGTCTCGCAGACGAGACGGTTCTTCTCCTCTTCGAACTGGGCACGCATGGCTGCACGCTCGACGTCCATAGCTGCTGCCAGCCTGGCGCGTTCGCTTGCCGCGTCCCTCAACAGCCTTTGCCGTTCCGCCTCCAAAGATGCTTGATTGGCTACGCTGCGCATCCGCTCGGTGTCTGCTTCCCTCGTTGCGGCGGCGAGGGAGGCTCGTTCGGCGTCCGTGTTGGTGGTCCATCGCCTGATTGCGATGAGCGCTATAAGCGTGAGCGCCGTCATTGTCAGGCATGCGCCACCCAGCGATCGCGAGAGTTCGTCCCGCGCGATGCCGTACAGGATTACGGCCACTCCCCCGGCTACAACGGCTGCCGCCGCTACCGCCGTTGCTTTGGTGCCCGCCGTGAGATCCATCGCCACCACCCCTTACATGTGCGCTGCCGTGCCTCCGTGCGCGTCGCCATCATCGGTGGCGGGGCGCGGCTCATGCGATCGCTTAATTCGGTCGACGGTGGCGGCAAGCATTTCTTGGCCCACGGGGTCCGTGATCCCGAGACGCTCGGCCGCCTCCTCAAGACTGATAGATCGCGAGCGTACCTGTGATGGATCCGTTTCGGACAGTGGCTGAAGTGACGACAGAGGAATCCCCATCACGACCAGCATGGCTACAACGGGTAGGTCGATGCAGGCGGAGAGTGCAGGGAAGAACTTGATGTCTGGGATGGACTCGCCCTTGAGCATCCGCGACACGCTGCTTTCGGACATGCCGGTGTCGGTGGCGAGTCGTCTGTTGGAGCCGAAGCCGGTGTAGCCGGCCCTTTCGGCTGCTGGGTGGATGAGCGCTGCGAACCGCTGCGCGCGCGTGAGGGGGGGTGGGTTGGTCATGTCCAGAAACTTTAGCTCCCTAGGTAGGGAGTAGCCACAAAATCCCTGCCCCGCAAGTGTCGGTAACAGGCCAATCACCTGCAACGATGCAGCTTACACATGCCTTCGAATGCCTGTGCGAACGAACTTTGACCCTCCCTGTGCCGCAAGTTCCCTTGCTAGGGAGGGATTGTTGTGCCAGAGTCTCCCTCATGAGCAAGGAACTCCCTGCTACAGGCACTGAGAGGGGCGAGCCCATGTTCCGGCTGAACGTTGAATCGCTGCTGTCGGCCGCATCCCGAGCGGGCGACCGCACCGGCTACGCGATCTCCCGGACTGCCGGAATCGCCGAGTCCAGCGTGTACCGCATCCTCTCGGGCGCGGCCCAACCCGACCTGAATACGGCTATGCGACTCGCGGTGGCCTACCGGGTGACGGTCGAGGAACTCATGGACCGCGTCGATCTCGCGGCCGCAGCGTGAACGCCGCTGAACGTCGGCAGTTGCTCGGCGACGCAGTGATCGAGCAGATCCGCGAGCGAGTCGCGCAGGCCCCGGAAGCCCCGGAATCGCTCGTCGTGAACCTTCGGCGCATCCTCACGCGGACCCCGGACTCCGTCGTCAACGGGCCCGCCGCGGCTGACCGCACCGCCGCATAACGCCAAAGGGGCCGCTCCGACTTGCCGGCCCGAGCAGCCCCACCACGAACACCCCAACAGAGAGAGTGAGGCGATCGCGTTGAGCGCTCAGCCTACCGAACACATCCCCCGCACCCACCTCGGTGTGACCAGCGACAACCGGCTCGCGGTACAGGTCGTCATCGACAACCTGTCGCTCCCGGCCCCGACGATGGTCGCCCGCCCCGACGCCGTGCACATCACGCTCGCGGACGTCGACGACCTCGGCGAGTGGCTGTACGCCCTCGGCGGCACCGTGCGCCGCGGTATCGAGCTCGGCGGCGCGTCGCTGTGGACGCTGCACACGCAGACCCCGCAGCGGCTCAACGGCAAGCCGGTCCGCGTCCTGGTCCACGTCCCGGTCGTGTCCGGTGAGGACGTCCTCGCCGAGATCCGTTCGGCGGTGACCGGATGACGATCACCGACCCGTTCACCGCGCCCGGCAAGAACCGCCCGACACCGTCCCCGGCCGCCGTCGCACTGGCCTTGCAGTGCCGTAAAGCGAAGGCGATTGCGGACGTGGCACCGACCCGCTTCGCGATGATGCCGGCCCCGCTCGCCGAGGCGAGCGCCGCCGGTGGCGAGGTGCAGCTCGTCGTCACGCCGCAGTCGCTCGCCGACTGGAAGCGCTGGACTGTCGCGCTCGGGATCGACGGGGGCCGCATGACGAACACCGGCTCTTCGACGGTCTGCCGCTTTGAGATCGGCGGCGTGCGCGGTCGGCTCATCGGGCACGGGGTTCCGGCGCTGCTCGCCGCGGCGCTCCACGCGAAGGGTGGCCACCGTGGCTGACGAGACGCAGGTGCAGATGGTTTCGGCGCCGATCCCGGTCGGTGTCCGCGCGATCCCTGGTGGGTCGCAGCTCGACCTCAGCGGGTTCGCGCAGGCGGTCGTCGAGGACGTCGTGACGGCGCTGCTCGCCGACGGCGGGGTGTTGCTCGATGACCTGGTCGCGATCGCGGACCCCGAGCTGCCGAGGGCGGGTATGCCGGTCGAGCGGCTCGTCGCGGAGCTCGTCAAGCGGTCGAGTAAGCGGACGTCGTTGTACGGCGAGCGTGGGCTCGTTCTGGCGGAGGGGCTCGCCGTGAACGCGGTGCGGGCGCTGCCGGTGGGGCACTGGTCGGGCGAGGCGTTGCAGGCGTGGCAGTTGGTCAAGGCTGCGGCCGCGGCCGAGGCGGTTGCGGTGGCCGCGGCGGTCAAGGGTGGTGCTGCCGCATGACCGGGCCCGAGCACTACCGCATGGCCGAACGGCTGTTGCAGAACGAGTACCGCACTGACCGGAGCGTCGCCGAGGCGCAGGTACACGCCACCCTCGCGCTGGTAGCGGCGCAGACCGGGCACGACGTCGCCTCGCGGCCGGTGCTGGAGAGCGAGCCTGCGGTCGCGTACGTCTACCGCGCGGCGTGGGGCATGACCCCGCTCGGCACCTACACCAACGCGGACGCCGCGCGGATGCACTGTGAGGCCGACGCCCAGAACCACTCACCCGAGTTCGAGGGCAAGGTCTTCGACTGGCTTGGAGACGAGTCCGCGCCGGATGACCCGTACGAGCTGATCGTCGGCCCGGAGGGCGATGAGCAGACGACGGATTACACCGTCACCCGCATTGAGGTCGCCGCCGAATACGACCCGGAGGCCGACGCATGAAGCTGACCCATCGCGACGAGTGGCGGGTGCTCGTCACCCTCACCGTTCGCCGCCCGGCCGACCTCGGGTTGACCGGCCTTGACGAGCTTGCCGAGTTCGTCGCCGTCGGCGAGCCGATCACGTTCGCCGTTCTACCCCGACGTCTCGGGAACTTCGGGTTCGTGTCCATGGGCGACCGGCTCGTGAGCAACGACATCGAGGGCGACTACCGGCGTCGCTGCGCGGAGATCGCGGCGGACCTGCGGCAGCGCCCGCAGGTCGCCGAGGCGACCGTCACGTGCACCGAGACGCACACGTGCTCGTTCTGCCTGCACGGTTGGGAGGAGCTGACTGCGGCTGAGGCGGCGAGCCCCTCGTACCAGCAGGACGAGCACAGCGTCGAGGGCGAGCCGGTTTGCTGTGAGCGGGCGACCGACGAGTTTCGGGCGGAGCGCGGGATTCCGCTGCTCGCCGTTGGGGGTGCCGTATGAGCACCCTTTCCGACGCGCGGCTCGCCGCCCGCGCGCTGCTCAAGGGCTTGAGCTATGAGGCGCGGCCGATGTGGCGACAGGTCATCACGGAGTACCAGGGGGGCGACGAGTACGACGCGATCGCGCCGGTCTGCCTCGACGACGACCACGAGCCGGAAGACGCGAGCGTGTATTCGTGCTGCCGCGTGCCGGTGGTCGAGGTCGAGTGGCCTGTGATCGGCGCGTACCTGGTCGAGCTGCTGAACGCCGACGCCGAGGACGGTGTCGCATGAGCATCCTGGCCAGCAGGTTGGTCATCACCCCGCGCTCCGGCAGCAACTGGACGCCCGACGATCACGCGTACGAGGCGGCGACGCTGCGCGACGAGATCATGCCCGCGGTGCAGCGGTTCCTCGCCGAGCACTGGGGCGACGGCATCGCCGTCACCTTCACGGCCGACCAGGACGACGAGAAGGACACCCGCGGCAGCGTGCCGCACGAGGGCGAGTCCACCCGTCACGCCCTGCCGTGCGAGTTCCCCGAGGTGCTGCCGTGCCGGTGCCCGGTCCGCCCTCGGGTGCTGCCGGACGCGAGCACGGCCCGCGCGACGAGCCGCGCCGGTATCGCCGCGTTCTTCCGCGGCGTCCAGATGGGGCACACGACCGAGTCGGCGGTGACCGGTGCCTGATCCTCGCCACGCGGTGGCGACCGAGCGGGGTCGGTACTACACCGACCCCGCCGGGGGCCCCGACTTGATCAGCGTCACGAACGCGCTTGACTCGATCTCGAAACCAGCGCTCGTTCCGTGGGCGGCCGGCATGACGGCCGACGCGGTGATTGCCGACCCGATCTCGACCGCGCGCCGTGCCCGGACCGAGCCGACCGTGCTGCGGCGCGAGCTCGTCGCCGTGCATCGCACATACACCGAGCGGGCGAAGAGGCTCGGCACCCGCGTGCACGAGCGGGCGGTGTCCCTCGTGCTGAACACACCGCACCCGGCCGACCCCGAAGTCGAGCCGTACGCGATCCAGCTCGCCGCGTGGTTCCGGCTGTGGCGGGTGCAGTTCGAGCGGGACGTCGAGGCGATCGAGACGACGGTGCTGCACCGCCGGTACGGGTACGCCGGTACCGGTGATCTGTGGGTGTGGCTGCCGACCGGCCCACACCGTCGGCGGCAGCTCTGGTTGATCGACTACAAGACCTCGGTGAAGAAGCCGGACACGGTCGTGTACGCCGAGCAGCCGTTGCAGCTCGCTGCGCTGCGGCACGCCCCGGTGTGGCTGCTGCCGGACGACACCGACGGCGATGCCCCTCGGGTGCGCCGTACCGGGCTGCTGAACCTGCGGCCCCGCAGTCACCGGCTGATCGAAGTGCCTTCGGAGCGCGAGCAGTTCCGCGCGTTCCTCGGCGCGACGCGCACCGCCCGCTATCTGCACACCGCCCCGAGCAAGTACCCGACGGTCCTGCCGTCGTGGGCGCCGGGTGCCACCGACCGAAAGGCGGCCGCCTGATGGGCAGTCGAATCCTCACCATGAAGCGGCAGGCGGCCGAGCTCGGGCGCATCCGCACCGGGTACAGCCGGCCGAACCCCAAGCCGGACGGGCGGCCGATCCCGGTCAAGTCGAAGACGTTCGTACTCTCCAGCCACAGCCGCGCGTACGTCGAGCGGGCTGCCGCTCTGTACGGCGGGAACGTCGAGGAGTGGACGCCGCAGAACCAGAAGACTGCGCAGTACCGGGTGATCACGACCGCGACCGAGCTGCGCGCCGTGCTGCCTGCGGGTGACCCGCTGTCGCAGGCGTACGAGCTGTGGTCGGGCGGTGGTTGTGCCCGGCGCTGCGACGGCGAGACCGAGCAGCTCTCCCGGAAGCCGTGCTTGTGCCGGGCGAAGTTCGGGCCTGACTGGCACGAGCAGAACGAGGTCAAGCAGGGGTCGGTGTGCAAGCCGACGAGCCGCATCGGGGTGTTCCTGCCGGATCTGCCGGACCTCGGCGTGTGGCGGCTGGAGTCGAAGAGCCACTATGCGGCCGACGTCATGGCGGGCGGTATCGACACCGTGTTGCAGGCGACGGGCGGTAAGGGGTTGATGCCGGTCCGCATGTGGATCGAGCACCGGGAGATCATGCGGGCGGGTAAGCCGAAGCACTTCCCCGTTGTCATGGTGGTGCCGTCGCTGCCGACGCTGCGGCAGGCGCTGTCTGGGCCGCTGTCCACCGCGGCGGCTCTGGACCCGAGCGGCGTGGACCGTCGGGCGATCGAGGCGCCTCGCCCCGACTACGCCGCCGAGGCGCGGGGGTGCCGCACCGTCGAGGACGCCCGCGCGGTGTGGCACCGGGCGAACCGCGCCGGGCATGTGGCGCGCGACGGGTCCGACGAACTGTCGCAGGAGCTGCGCCGGATCGCGGACGACATCGCGAAGGGCATCGACACGTCGACGGGTGAGCTCGGCGACGACCAGGACGACGACGGGTTCGGGCAGGACGACGACATCGTCGACGGCGAGTTCGTCGACGACGAGCCGCCCGCAGACACGACGGGCGAGGCATGGCCCGAGGTAGCCCAGCCGGGCGGGGGTGCCCGCTGATGTGGCACAAGCAAAGTTTCGTCGCGTTCGACCTTGAGACGACGGGTGTCGACGTCGAGGCAGACCGCATCGTGACTGCCGCCATGCTCGGGCTCGGTGGCGGGGGCGGCTCGGACTCGTACGAGTGGCTCGCCGACCCCGGGATCGAGATCCCCGCCGAGGCAACCGCCGTGCACCACATCACCACCGAGCACGCCCGCGCGAAGGGGCAGCCCGCCCCCGAGGTCGTCGACCAGGTCACCGAAGCACTCGCGATCCGGATCGGCATGGGCGACCCGCTCGTCGGTCACAACGTGCCGTACGACCTGACGCTGCTCGACCGCGAGTGCCGCCGGCACGACGTCGAACCGCTGCTCGACCGGCTCGGCGACACCCCGCTGCGGGTCCTCGACACGCGGGTGCTCGATCAGCACGTGTTGCCGTACCGCAAACGCCCGTCGGAGACGCAGGGCGCACGGCAGCTCATCACCCTCGCTCACGTCTACGAGCTGGAGTGGAACGAGTCGCAGGCGCACGGCTGCTCGTACGACGCTCTGATGTCGGCCCGGGTCCTGTACCGGATCGGGACGCTCGCGCACATGCCTCGGTCGCAGTGGCCCGAGCGGATCCGGTGGCACAAGCGGCCGCGGCTGCACGAGCTCGAAGGGCTCAGCACCGACGACCTGCACGCCCAGCAGATCGCATGGGCTGCCCAGCAAGCGGCGTCGCTTCAGGAGTGGTTCCGCAAGACCGACCCGGCCGCCGTCGTCGACGGGTCGTGGCCGATCAAGCCCGGGGGGACGCATGAAGATCAAGTTCGTTGACCTCGACGAGCACGCGCTCGTCATCACCGTCACCACTGCGGGTGTCCTCGAAGTGAGGCACTCGGACGGGTGCCTGGGAGCGGTCGCCGAAGCGCTCATGCACGTCGCCGATCAGCTCGCCGCCTCGCACCCGCCCCACCCCTGCAACCCGGCCGCAGGTACCGAGCAGAACCACAGCGACGAGCCGCTGCGCACCGAGCACAGCAGCCTCGACGCCGACCGGGTGGTGTGGACCGACGGCACCGGGCACCGGTGGGACCTGTCGGTGACGTGGGCGGCCGCCGGTACCGAGGCGCTGTGGGCGTGGTCGGGGCAGCTCGACAAGATCGGTACGCCGATGATGCAGGCCCTTGATGCTGCGGGCCCGCGCGTCCCTCTGGACGTACTGCGCACCTTGTACGGGCCGATCAGTCCTGCGACCGGGGAGAACTCCGGGGGTGCGCTGTGACGGGCATTCCTGGGCTGCTCAGCCCTAGTGCGCAGTCGCCGGTCGCCGATGTCCCGGTCGCTCCGGCCGGGCTGCGGGTGCTCGGTCTGGATCTGTCGCTCACCTCGACCGGGGTGTGCCTGCCGGACGGCTCGACGTTCCGAATCCGGACCCGGTCGAAGGACGGCGCGCGGCGGCTCGTCGTGATCCGGGACCGCATCCGCGGGGTGCTCGCCGAGCACCGGCCGGACGTCGCGGTGCTCGAGGACCTGCCGATGCATGCCATGTCGGCCGGCCTTACGGCGAAGGTGCACGGCCCGGTGCTGTGCGAACTGATCGACGCCGGTGTGCCGTTCGCGTACGTCGTCCCGGCGACGCTCAAGAGCTACGCCACCGATCACGGGAGCGCCGACAAGGCGCGCATGGCTGCGGCTGCGTACCTGGTCGCCGGGGTCGAGTTCGCCGACGACAAGGGCGGCGACCAGTGCGATGCCTGGTGGCTGCGCGTGGCGGGGCATGACGCCCTCGGGCAGCCGCTGTTCGGGATGCCGCAGGCGCAGCGGGATCGGCTGCTCAAGGTCGAGTGGCCTGAGGCGGTGATCCGATGACCCCGGCGAGCGGCCCGCAAGAGCTGTTCCGACAGCGAGTGCAGGAGACCGAGACGGGTGGCCACCTGGAGTGGACCGGCTGCCGTACTGCCGAAGGAGTTCCGGTGGTGCGGTGGGCGGGCCGGCTGGAAACGGCCGCGCGCATCGCGTTCATCATGCGCCACCACCGCCCGCCGGTCGGCTACGTCAAGGCCGCCTGCGATCACGTCCGCTGCGTCGCTCCCGACCACGTCGAGGACCGGCCGATGCGGCAACGGACCGAGGCCACGTTCGACGCGATCTTCGGCGAAATGGCCGGCCGGTCATGACCGGTGTCGGCCCGACGATCGGACACCCCAACCCGGGCCCCGGGCTGCGGGTCCGGTTCGACGGCCGACACACGTCGATGGTGTCCGCGGACTGGTCATGCGCCTGCGGCGCCCCGTCCGAGGACGCCATCGGCCCCGAGGCGGTGCAGCAGCTCGTACTCCGCGCTGAGCGCCACCGCCGAGACACCTGCACCAACGAAGACGTACGACAGGCGGCCGGACTGCGCGACATCCAGCGCCGCAAGCAACAGACCCGAAGGAAGTGAGCACATGCCCAAGCTGTCGAAGGATCAGGACGTCGAGGTGAAGCTCGACGGCGGCGCGGCCGGGCTGCATGCCGCGATCCCGGAAGCGCTGCGACGGGGGCTGTTCGAGCGCCCCGGCGCCTCGATCTTCGCGGTCGTCCAGCTACGGGCTACGAGCTACACCGGGCACGCCGAGGGCGAGGACAAGGACGCCACAGTGAAGCTGCGCATCACGCTCGCCGAGGTCGGGTCGGACGACCGGCAGTCGAAGCACCTCGCTGAAGTCATGCGCGCGATGATGCGGCGCCGGAAGGTCGAGGGCACCCTCGACGCCGAGTCGGGGCTCGCCGACCACGACGTCGAGCTCGCCGTCGCCGAGGCGCTCGCCACGATGCCGACCGAAGCGGAGTACGCGGCGCACACCGCGCAGCAACAGCGCCGCGGCACCCGAGTCGAGCACGTCGGATGACACGGCCGGCCGGTCGCAGTGGGGCGCGGCGTGCGCGCTGCCCTCGCTGCGCCGCCCCGGTGCTGCGGCAGCTCGTCGGCCGCACTGCGGCGCTCAGCGTGGTCGCCGACGCCGCACCGATGTCGGCGGCCGCCGCGGGCGCGCTGCGCGAGCAGGACCGCCTCGACTGGTGCGTGCACGAGACGCGCGACGGCCTCGACCTGCGGTGGGCGAGCTGCCACACCCGGTCGGCCCCGTGCCCGCGGCGCCACGTGATCGACCACAAGTGCACCGCCCCGCAGACGCCCGCCAGGCCGGCCGCGCAGCGCCGCCCCCGCAGACCTTCGCCCGTCCCCGCCGGGCAACTCACGCTCTGAACCTGGAGATCCGATGCCGTACTTCACCGTCGACGACGGGGCACACAGCCACCCGAAGATGATGCGCGCCACGAACGCCGCGCTCGGGCTGTGGATGCGCGTCGGCTCGTATGTGGCGCAGCACCTCACCGACGGACACGTGCCCGGTGAGGTGGCCAAGTCCTACGGCAGCACCCCGCAGATCACGAAGCTGCTCGCCGTGGGGCTGTGGCACGAACACGGACACCACTGCTCTCGCTGCCCGCAGCCGCGCCCCGGCGACTACTACATGCACGACTATCGCGAGTCGGGGAACCTCTCGCGCGTCGAGGTGCTCGCCCGGCGAAAGCGTGCTGCGGACAAGAAGGCGAAGCAGCGCGCGGGGCAGACCGGCAGCGATTCGCCTGCGAATCCTTCGCTTTTCGATGACGAATCGCAGACGAATCGCGAAGGATTCGACGACGAATCGTCATCGAATCACACGCCCGATTCTGAAGAGTCCGCAGGTCCCGGCGATGTGTCCCGGGGGGACTCCCTCGGGACCTCACGCGCGCGCGTTCCACTCCACTCCACTCCACTCCATAAAGAGGGGGCTGAGGAGAGAGAGGTACGTACCGGTAGTAGCGGGCGTGCGCCCGAACCGCCTCACTCTCTGATCGCCGCCGACTGGCAGCCCAGCATCGAGGACGTACGCGCCGCGCAGCTCGCCCGAGAAGACACCGGGCGGCAGCCGCTTACCGAGCAGCAGCTCGACGTCGTCACCCGCCGGTTCGTCCGCAGGCAGCTCGACGACGGTCGCCGGGCGGCCGCGTGGGGCGGCCGGTGGCAGCAGTGGGTCGAGAACGAGCGCACCGAGCAGCCCGCGGCCGGCGGGGTGGTCGTGCCGTTCGCACAGCAGCAGATGACCAAATCGCAGCAGCAGCGCGCCGGGTTGGACCGGATGCGCTCACGCCTCGCAGAGGGCGGTACCGCGTGAACATGAACGAGACAATCGAACTCCTCACAGGGATCGCGCTCGTCGACGACCGGGTCGTGCGCACCGACGAGACCGAGCAGGCGGCGCAGCTCACGATGTGGGCGACGATCCTCCGCGACGTCCCCCTCGACTTCGCGGGGCAGGCGGTCGGCGAGCACTACGCCGAGAGCGCGTGGCCGGTCATGCCGAAGGACATCGCCGCCCGTTGGCGCATCGTCGCCCGCGGCCGACTCGACAGACACGTCGGGACGTTCGAGCCCAACAGGCACCCGCACGTCGACCCCGACGACCACGCCGGGTACCGGGCAGCGCTGCGGGCCGAGCGCGACGGGGTCCGCAAGGGGTGCGAGGAGCCGCTCGAACTGCGGGCGCTCGTCGGCGGGGCGATCCCCGCGAGCGCCGGGCAGCCGACCGCCGAGTACCTCGCGGTGCGCGACCGGATCCGCGCGGCCCGGGAGCGGGTGTGATCCCCGACGCAGCGGCCGCCGTGATCGCTGCGGTCGTCGCCGAGAACCCGCTTGCCCCGCCCGAGGCGGTCGGCCGGCTCGTGGTGGCGGCGCTCGCCGACGACGGGTGGCGCATGACGCCCGAGCCGCTGTGTGCCCCGCTGAGGGCCGAACGCACCCCCTACCGACTCAAGGCCCACACCCCACCGTGCTCGCCCGTCACACGCTGATCGGAGTACCGCCATGGCCCCGCTGATCACCCCACCCCCGCCACTGCCCGAGCCGCAGCCGATACGGCACCGGACCGCCGAGATCTCGGCGTGTGACCGCTACCGGTACCGGCTCACCCGCGAGTGGTCCGACGCCGTACCGGCGACGTTCGTCATGCTCAACCCGTCGACCGCGGACGCCGACCAGGACGACGCCACGACCCGCAAGTGCGCCCGCTTCGCACAGCGTTGGGGCTGCGGCTCGCTGATCATCGTGAACCTGTACGCCTGGCGGGCGACGAACCCGAGCAACCTCCCCGCCGACGAGCTGCTGCGCGTCGGCCCGGACAACGACCGGCACTTGAGCGACGCGGCCGCGGCCGCGCACGAGGCGGACGGTCCGCTCATCGCCGCATGGGGTGCGAACGCCCACCTCGACCGCGTCGCCGCCGTCTGCGCACTGCCCGGGGTGGGGCGGCTCGCCTGCCTCTCGGTAACCGGCAACGGGCAGCCCAGCCACCCGCTGTACCTGAACAGCGACGCCACCCCCAGCCCGTGGCGGCCGCGATGACCGGCCCGAGCCGCCTGCCCGCCGGATGGCACGCCCGGACACCGCAGCTGTGGGTCTCCACGACCGACGAGCGGGTCGTCGAGGACGACGCCCCCGAACCCGAACCGCCCCCCAACCGGGCCGCACGCCGCGCGGCAGCTCGCGCACTCAAGAGGAACCGCCGATGACCACCTTGCCGCACGGCTACTACGCCGCACTCGACCCCGCGAACCCCGAGACGATGACGTACTGGCGTGTCCGAGGCGAGACCGTCACCGCGTGGCCGTCGAAAGCCTGGTACGGCCCGGACCGCCCGCTGAAGCGCGACGCGCCCTCGGACGCCGACGAGCGGATCGCGTGGCTGCGCGAGTGGCAGGCCGGATACCGGGCGTGGCTGCAAACCATGCACGCCGCCCTCGACCAGGACCCCGCCGGGTGCCGCCGCCGGTTCGCCGACCTGACGACTCGGTGCTGTCAGTGCGGCCGCGCCCTAACGGATGACCGGTCGAAAGTCCTCGGCGTCGGCCCCGAATGCCGCCGCGGGGTGAGCGAGGACCTGCTCGCACAGATCTGCACACCTGCCATTGCGGCCGCCCACGCCGCCCGTACCGCCGAGGAGACCCGAGACCGATGACCGACACCGAGGCCGACCTGCCCGCCGTCGAGCAGCTGCGCGCGCTCGCCGCCCTACTCCATGACGCCGAGACCGCCCGCCACCTGATCGACGCGGCCACCCTCGAACTCACCGGCCGTACCGTCGTTCACGCCCACCAGCACCTTCGGCAGCGCCGGTTCGTCCTGCGCCGACGCCGCGACATCAGCGGTATCAGCGGCACCGGTGACGTCGCCGACGGCGTGCTGTGGCCCGACGGGACCGCCTCGGTCCGGTGGCGCGGCGAGCACCCGTCCATCGTGTTCTGGGACCGCGGCCGCGTGTCCGTCGAGTTCATCCACGGGCACGTCGGTGCGACCGAGGTCGAGTTCCTCGACCCCGAAGAGCCGGCGTGATGGCCACGGACCCGTACGGCCCGGACGACGTCGACGAGCAGACCCTCGACGACCTCGACCGCATGACCGACGACGAGCTCGCCGCCTACTTCGAGGACGACACCGACGACCCCGAGGTGCTGCTGCTCGCCGGGTGCGGGCGCCCCGCCACCCGCACGCCCCGGCCCGTTGACGTGTACCGCGCCGTCGACGAGCTGCCCGGCATCGAGACCTACCGACCGACAACCGAGGTGCACCATGCCTGACCAGATCAGCCGTTACCGGGACGCGATGCGCCGCCACCGCCGAACCTCCCGCGTCCTCCTGGCCGTGGCGCTCGCGCTCGGGCTGCTGTCCGTGGTGTGCGCGATCCACAGCCTGTGGGCGCCGTTCGCGTTCACGATCTTCGTGTCGCTGTTCCTCGGCGACGCATCCGAGCGGGCGCACCACGACTACCGGACCGCGGCCGCACGGCTGCGGCGCGCCGAGTGGCAGCACCACATCCCGGCGCAGCGTGGCGCGGCGCCGCAGTTCGTGACGTGCTGCGACACGTGGCCGGCGTCGGCCGGGCTCGCGCATGACCGGCACTGCCCACGAGGGACGGACGCCGCAGCATGAGCCTTCTGTTCACCGTGATCGGGTCGCTCACCCTCGGGTACGTCCTCGGCCGGTGGCAGCCGGCCTACCGGGCACTCAGCTGGGCCATGCGCGAAACCGCGCTCGACGGCGTCCGCCGAGAGAGCGGCCTCCCCCTCCCCACCGGGATCCGCCACCGAACCGCGGGCGCCATCAAGACAGCCGACCGCCTGGTCTGGATAGCCCGCCACCCCGTCCAACACCTCAACTCGTGGCGCCACCGCAACGATCCCCCGCCGTGGCTCACACCCCAGAGACACGCCCCTTGACACGACGACGGGGCGCCCCCATCCGGCCAGATGAACGGGGCGCCCCACGCGGTGTGATCACCCTACGCACCGCAGGAGAAACCCGCCATGAACCACACCCGCCCCGCCCGCACCACCGCCGACAACCTGCACCACATCCTCAACCACTGGGACCACCTGCGCGCCGCCCTCGACACCACCGGCCCCGGCGGCACCTGGCCCCCGTCCCGCCCCGGCATCGAATACCTGCGCGCCCTCGACGACCAGGACGCCGCCGACGTCACCGCCGAGCAGCAGCTCGCCGCCGCGATCGCGCACGCCGTCCACCACCCGCAGCAGCTCATCACCACCCGCCACCACACCGGGCAGCTCTACTACCAGTGCGCGCACTGCGAGCACGTCGGCGAAGGCGCCGCACACCCCATCCGGGCGGACCGCGACCCCGCGCAGCTCGGCGAGCGGCCCGTGCCGATCCGCCTGCACATCGCCGACGCCTGCCGGGCGATCGAGATCGCCCTGTGCTCCCTCGCCGACTCAATCGCCTCCCGCGACGCCGCCGACCCCGCGGACTGGCACCACGCCGACCGCGCGCAGCGCACCGCCCCCACCGCCGCGCAGTGGCTGCTCGGCCGCCTCACGGATACGCCGTGCTGCGCCACACATGACGCGGAGCAGCGCCGCATCGACGCGTACGCCCGGGATGCTGCGGCACGCCTCGACCGGGTCCTCGGCATCGGGTACAGCACCGCGGTGCTGCCGTTGCCGTGCCCGTGGTGCTCGGGCGACCTGGTGGCCCACATGGACGCCGGCACCGTGACGAGCGTGACGTGCTCAACCGGCCTGATCGACTGCGCGGCCCCGGTGCCGTTCGACGTCGACCGGCGCGCCCGGGTGTGGTCGTCACCCGCGCAGCTCGCCGGGTTGCAGCGGGCGCTCGACGCGGCAGAGGTGCGGCAGCGTGAGGCGGAGCTGCGGGCGCAGCGTGCCGAGGCGCGGCGCCGGCAGCGCGAGGCGGCGAGGGGGCGGGGTGTCGCTGCCTGAACGTGCGAAACGCCGCTGCCGTCCCCAGGGCGGCAGCGGCGTCGGACGCCACCTAGCGGGCTACTTGTCGAAGTGCGCTTGCAAGATCGCGGCAGCTTGATCGGGGCCGCCCGCCCGCTCGACCAACTCGCCGAGTTCGACGGGCACGACAGCAGCCTGTCGGGTTCCGCGGCTGGTGAGGAAGTACGAGCGCCGCAATAGCCGGACTGAGGCGAGTAGTTCGGACATGTTGGCGCGTGCTTCGGCGATCGCGTGGTCAGTGGCGTTGGCGTCCATGGCGACCACTTTAGCCAACAGGCTTGATGTACATAAGGGCGCGATGTACATTCAGTCTCACAGCACCCCACGAAGGGACCGCGCAATGCAGCAGCCGAAGTTCACGAAGATCACGACCGACGGACACCCCGCCTACCGCTTCGACATCGGCGACAGGCCGTTCGAGGCGTACCGCCACGCCACCGGTACCGGCGCATGGAACGTCGACGCGATCGAGGGCGACAAGCGCCGGACTGTCGTCACCGGCAAGGACACCCGCGCGGCCGCCGTATCGGACGCCGCCAACGCCGAACGCGAGACCCGCCTCGATCAACTCACCGAGGACATCGCGCAGGGCAACGCCGACGCCGACGAGCTGCTCGCCGACATGCGCACCGTCGGCACCGAGCTCACCGAGTTGCAGCACGACGTCGCCGAGTGGGGCGCCGCGGTCGACGAGCTCACCGAGCAGACGACGCCCGCCGAGCCGGCTGCCGTGTTCACCGTGCAGATCGAGCGGCACGTGCAGGCGCGGCCCCGTGTCTGGGAAGACCGGTACCTGATCTTTCAGCGGGGATTCGCCGACCCGATCGAGCGGTTCGCCCTGCCCTACCGCAGCGACCGCAGCGACCGCAGGACGCTCGAACTGCGCGGCTGGACCGTCGTCGACGATCTCGACTACATCGCCGGACCCAACGTCACCCGCGCACGCGTCGAGCGCAGCGCCGTCGAGTACGGCAACGCCGGGCACTGGATCAGTGCGCACGTCGTCGACCCCGACGCCGGCCGTCCGGACGATCACCGGTACGTCGCTCGGGCATTGTGCGGCGCCCCTCTGATCGCCACATACGACACCCCCCGCGGACACGCACGGTGCGTCGCCTGCACCGGGGACCCGGTCGAGGTCGACCACCTGCGCGACCGGGTCGGCTGGTTGAAGGACGGCGGCCGCCCGGTCAAGGTGCTGCGCGCGCTTAGCCACTACGACCGGATCATCGCGAGCGTCGAGACGACGGATAACAAGCCGCGCGAGTGGCACGACGTACGGTGCGACGCGACGGCATCCGAACTCATCCTCGCCCCGGAAAACTTGGCGACGCGGGAAGAGATCACAGCCGGTGCGCTCGTCGAGGCAGTCGTGATCAGCAACCGTCCGACCGTTCAGCGGTGGCGCGTCGACCGGGCGCCGTGGGGCGACGATCGCTCGACGATCCTGAGCAACGGGCGCGGCGTCGATGCTGTGTGGACTGGCAGCCTTCGCGTGATCGAGTCGCCGCAGCCGGTCCACGAGCCGACGCCCGAGTTGAAGTGCGTACACGGCAACCACACGGCAAGCGGCGTCACCGGCGACCCGGTCGCCGCCTGCCAGCACTCCGGCGGCCGCGACACCTTCGGAGTGTTCAACGCCGAGGGCTGCACCTACGCAGACGACTGCGCCGTCGACGTCGCCAACGAAGCGGCAAAGCAGTACCAGGACGACGACGACACCGTGTGGGGAGCGACCTGCGACACGCACCCCGAAGAGCCGGCCGCCACCTGCGCCGAGTGCTTCCGCGAGTGACCAGACAGACCCCGGGCGGTGGTGACACACCGACCGGTGCTCAGAACGGTCGGGGCCGGTGGTGACACACCGGCCCCGACCAGAACCCCGCAGGTGGTGACACACCCAACGGGCCGCCCGAACCCCTGACGAGACCAGGAGCACAGACGTGAACGACCCTACCCACCAGTCCACCCCCACCGACGACGCCCGACGGATCCGCGAAATCCTCACCGACGTCGCCGACCGCATCGACCGCGTCCCCCACTACGCCACGCACCCCATGACCGACCACGTCCAGCGCACCGCCGTCCGGCTCGCCACGTGGAGCTACCACGGCATCTACGACACCGCGGTCATCGTCGACAACGACACCGCCGCCGCGCAGACCGCGCTCGCCGACCTCCCGCCCGCCGGCACCCGAGCCGAATACGCGCAGGCCCTGCGCGACCGCCTCGACGCCCTCGACGCCCTCACCTCCCTCGGGCTCGACCCCACCTGCCTCGTGTCCGCCACACGACACAACGCGCTGCTGATCATCGCCTCGCAGCAGCAGGCCGACCCCTGGCCGTACACCATCGACGTCGTCCGGCAGCCCACCGACGCCGAGACCGACCCCGGTCTGCCCGACGACGAACGGATCGCCCCCGGGACATGGCTCATCCAGTGGCAGGCAGGCGCCGACACCGCGGCCGACCTCCCGCACACCCTCACCCGGGTGCTGGACATCCTCGTAGGCGGCGCACGATGAGCGACAACACCAAGCACAGCCCCCGAGCGCAGGGCATCATCGAGCAGCCCGCCACCGTCGACGCATGCCGGCGCGACTACCAGGCCGGCGCAGCCGACCGCGCGACGAGCGAGCGGCAGCAGCGCCACGACGACCGCCGGGCGAACGGGGGTCGGTCGTGAAGAAACCGAAGGCCGTCCACCTCAGCCCCCCGATCCCCGGTGTCCGGTACAAGGCCGTCGAACGCACCCGCACCACGACCACCGACATCAACAACGACCCCCGCGAGACCCCCGAGACCTACCGGGTCTACGTGCCGCGCCCGGCCCGCGACCTCGACCGCGCGCTGCGCCTCGGCGTCGTCACCCTCGCGGTGCTCGTCACCACGTTGGCGATCATCTGGTCAACCGCGAGCATCGGCGATCTGCTCGCCGTCGTCACCGTCGCCGCGATCGCATACGGCGCGGCCGCCGTCTTCGACGCAGCGTGGATCGCCTGCATGGCAGTCGAGTGGCTGGAGCGCCACGACCCGAAGCGAGCAGAACCCGCTCGCAACGCCGGGTGGGCGTTCCTCGCCGGCAGCGTCGGCGCGATCGTCGCGCACGGCTGGATCTTCGGCGACATCGCGATCGGCGCCGTCGGCGGTGCCGTCTCCGTGGTCGCCAAAGGGCTGTGGATGATCGTCATGAGGCTGTACGCCGTCCCGCTCGGCGAAGGTCCCCGGTCGTGGCTCTCGCAGCGACGGCAGGAACTCGCCGCGGAAGCCGTGATCAGCGCTGAACTACGCCGCTTCGACACGGCGCAGGCACGGCACGCCGCCCTGTACGGCAGCAGCCCGGCCGAGGCGACGGTGCAGCAGCTCGTCGAGGCGCAGCCCGAGGCCGAGCTGCCCCAACCCCCCGCCGAGCCGCCTCGGCGCGCACCGGGTGAGGTGCTCGAATCCGAGCTCGCCGGGCTGCCCCCGTCGAGGGCGATCAAGATCGTGCACGACGCCCGGCCGTACCTCACCCTGGGGCAGCTCGCCGAGGTCCTCGCGCAGTACGGACACAACGTAACCGACCTCGACGTCGCGATCGTCCTCGGTCGCACCGCCGCATCGGCAGCCGCATCACGTGATGCGGCCGCACCGCACCACACTGATACGCCCCCGCCGCAGCACGTCGTCATCACCGTCCGGCAGCCCGACCCCGCCCCCCTCGCACCGGCCACGGCCGCCGCACCCGAGCAGCCCGATACGGACACGAGTGATGCGGTGATGCGCGCAGGTCAGACCGCAGATGCGGGTGAGCAACTCGCCCTCGACGAGCCGCCGTCGACCGACCGCATCATCGCTGATGCGGTCGCCGAGGCGGGGCGTATCAAGGCTGACGCGGTGCGCGCCGTCCGGAAGGTGCTCCCCACGGACGCGAGCGCCGCCGCGGTCGCCAGGCACCTGCACCGGCACGGCATCGAGACGGACGACGCATACGTGCGCACGGTCGACGCGCGCGACCGGCTGAAAGCCATGAAGCGCGCACAGCAGCGCGCCGAGCAGTCGCAGCCCGAGCCCGGCACCGGCTTCTACAACTAGGGGGCGCAGATGACCACCAACGACCACACCACCGCGCCCGGCACCGCCGAACTCGACCCCGACGAGCGCCGCATCCGCAACATGCTGCGCCGCCGGGTCGACGGCAGCGAGCCGCTCCCGCAGCAGCCCGCCCTCAAAATGTGGATGATCCCCGCCCCGCCCGCGCACCCCCCGGCCGTACCCACCCCGACCGCGGTACCGGACCCCGAGCAGCCGACCGATGGCGCAGCAGCACCTCGCGGCGGGGCGCGGCTGCCGGACTGGCGGCACCCGAAACCGGTGCTCACCCTGGTCAAGGACGACGAACCCGAGGCCGACGGCGAACTCGCTGAGCCTGAGCTCGACCAGGACGACGAGCCCGAGGCCGACCAGGTCGACGCGTCGGCCGACGCCGCAGAGCCCCCCACCACAGTGGCGACAGCAGCAGACCCCGAAACCGCGTCGCACATCGCAGAGATGCGCGCCGGGATCGACCAGATCGCGAAGAGCATCACAGCCGACCCCAAGCAGCGCCGGCGCCTCTCCGTCGGGCTGTACAACACCGGCGCGGCAGGCGTCGGCTACGCAGTTGGGATCGTCCCGTGGGCGCTCGGCAGGCTCACGCACTACGGAGCGGCCGACCCGCGCGAAGGAGTCGTGATCGGCCTCGGACTGATCGCCGTCTGCGCCGTCGCCGAGATCCGCACCCGCCGGTGCCGCAACCGTGAGCAGCCCGCGCTCGTGCAGCTCGTCGGCTGGATCGCCCGCGTCCCCCTCGCGTCCACCGTGCTCGCGCTCGCCCTGTACGGGCCCAACGCCACACTCTGACCTCGAAGGACACCATGAACACCACCCTCGCGGCCGGGCCCGGAGCGACCGTCATCGGCAGCCTTGGCACGGGCGGGATTGCGCTCGTCCTCTTCACCGCGCTCGTCCTCGGCACCAGCAAAAAGTCCAAGATCAAAATGTCGCAGACCGTCGCGCTCACCCTCGCACTCTGCACCGGAACCATGCTGATCGCCGCAGGCCAAATCTGGGGAATCCCCCACAACTTCACCAAGGGCGCGCTGGACGCCGCGAAGATCGGAACCGGCAGCGGACCGCTCGGCGACGTACAGCCGGGCGCCATCGCGATCGTCCTGGTCCTGATCGCCTACATGGTCACCCTCAGCCCCCGCGCATCGGCAGTGACCGGGATCGTCATGGCGACCGTATTCGGCGGTGCAGGCGGCGCATGGGCGATGATCTGCGTCTCGATCGGCGACTTCTTCAAGGGGCTCGCCTGATGAGCGACCAGACGCAACAGGCGCGCGCCACCCTCGGCACCATCGTTCGCACCGCGTACGCCGAGGCGGCCGCCCCCATCGCCGCCGAGCGCGAGACGTGGCGGGCGCTCGTTGCCGGGTCGTGGATGCTCCTGTGCCGCGCCGGGCGCTGGGTCGCGGACGGCGACGGTACCGACCGGCTGTGGCACGCAGCCGGGCTCGCGTGGGCCCTCGCCGCTGCCGGATGGGGCATCGGACAAGCACCGTGGACGGTCGCCGTGCTCATCCCCGCGTGGGCATGGGCCGCCCTGCGAGTCGCGACTGTCCCTCCCCCCGGCAAGATCGAAAACGAGGCGACGGAAGAAGCCGGCGCAGCCGAGGACGACGCCGAGGAGATTGTCGAGCCCCCCACCGACGCCGAGTTCATCACCACCGTCACCGACCTGATCGGCACCCGGAACGGAGTCCTCCTGCGCACCATCGTCGAGCACTACCACGAGACCGGCGTCGACCCCGCGTGGGGCATCCCCGAAGTACGCGCGATCTGCACCCGGTTGGGCATCCCCGTACGGGACCGACTGAACACCCGCTCGGGGCTGTCCGTCGGGGTCCACGGCGAGGCATTCCGGGCTGCTCTCAGCACCCTCGCCGAGCCCCTCACCAACCCCCCGCCCGACGCCCCTGTCGACCCCTCGGCGAACCCCTCTCCCAACCCCTCGCCCGACGCTCGCCCTAAGCGCCGGTTGTGGCGCAAGTAGTCCCAATCTGACCTGCGAAAACTACCCGCCAACTACCCCCGAACTACCACCCCAACTACTCACCCCGAAAGGGGTTTTGGATCACCCTCGAAAGGGGTCCCGTGTGTCCTACAGATACCGGTGCGGACAGTGCCGGACAACCTCGCCCCCGGCCCCCACCCGCCGCGCCGCCGAAGCCGAGGGCGCATGGCACCGAGCACGCGAACACTCCGGCCACCACCCCGACGACGAGACGGTCGAACCCGATCAACAGAACGAGCTCGGCATCGGCGCACTGCTCGCGCTGCTGCTGCTCGGCTGCCTGATCGCCGCAGCCTGCAACCGCCTGATCTGACCCACCACGAAAGGGACCCAAGTGACCGAGAACCACGACCACGACCCGTACGAAGGAATGACCAACCGCGACGTGATGAGCGCCGACGAGATCGAGGAGTACGACCGCGACGGCGAGTTCGCGCTCGACGCCGCAGACGAGGAACGCTTCGCCGCCGAGGAGACGGCGGCCGCCGAGCACGACGACGGCGAAGAGCGCTAACAACCCAGACACCCGAGGCGGCCGCATCACTGCCAGGCGACCGGCCGCCCCGGGCCCACCCATCCCGAACACGCGAGACAGGACTGCCCATCATGGCACTGAAGAAGAGCATGCCGATCAGCGAGCTGCGCGACCTCAACGAGCAGAGCCGAGCAGCAGCCGGCGGCCGCGACCTCCAGCCGACGAACGGTCGGGGCAAGCCCGTACCCGGCACCCCCAACGGGACCGGCGGCCGACTGCGACCGTGACCCCGCACGACGCCTGATTGCGTCATGCTGAACGCGCGCCCCGACTCGTCCCAGCCTCTCGGGGCGCACCTACGAGAGGAGGGGGGCAACCAGTGCGGAAGAAGATCGAGCACGTCCCCACGGGCAAGCACCTGACCCTCGACGAGCTCGCCGAGTTCGTCGCCGACGCCTACGCGGCCGGAGCGAGCGGTACCGACGTGCCCACCGGCCGGCTGTCGCTCGCGGGGAAACTACAGCGGCTCGCCATCGAGGTAGACGCGAGCCCATCGGGCGAGTGAATCGCCTGCGTTTCGTCATCGAATCGAGTGCGAATCGTCGACGAATCGAGGACGAAACGCGATCGAATCGCACGCCGAATAATCACATCCCCGCAGCTCAACGCATTCTGTCCCGGGGGGACTCCCTCGGGACTCGCGCGCGCGGGGTCCACTCCACTCCACTCCAGTACCTATGGGGGCGGGGGTGAGAGAGCATCCACCGGCAGTACCGGGCACACGCCCGAACCGCCCCTCTCTCACCCCACCACGCTTGACGATCACGACCACGTGTCGCAAGATTGGGCGCAGTTCCGCATGCCCGGAAACAGAAACCCCCCGAAACCCCCGCCACCCCCCGCGGGGGTTTTCGCGTTCCCAGGTGACCGATGAACCCGACACCCACACCCCGCACCCCCATCCGCTCAGTGCGCGCCGTCTGCCTGATCAAGGGCTGCACCGGACCCACCATCGACCGCCGGACATGGGGCGGCACGATCCTGCTGCGCACCCACGAACACAACACCCCCCACCCCCGTCGAGAGGACCCGCCACCATGCGCGTACGCCTCACCGACGGCACCCGCCGGGTAGACATCCACACCCACCCCACCGAGCACACCCCCCTCGACCACATCGAGGCCACCGCCCTACGACTGCTCGCCGCCCTTGGCACCGACCCCGAGCCCGAGCAGTCCAACCCGATCGGGTTCGTAGCCCTCGACTCCACCATCGAACGCGCCGACCCCGACATCGAGCCCGACTTTGAGGACGACCAAGCATGAGCGGCCAGTGGGCAGGCAGCACACGACGCGACGAACTGCCGGCCGACTGGCACACCGTCATCCGCCCGTACGTCCTGCACCGCGACGAGTACCGATGCCGATGGCGCGAAGGCGGTCGGGTCTGTGGTCACCACGCCAACCAGGTCGACCACATCAAGCCGGGCAACGATCACCGGTACGAGAACCTGCAAGCACTGTGCGAGCACCATCACTTGAAGAAGAGCAGCCGCGAGGGCAACACCGCGCGGTGGCGAGACCGAGCTCGGCGGCCGCCCGAAAGGCACCCCGGGCTCATCTGAACGGCCAGACCCGGCCGAGGGGTGGGGGGTGACTCCCCCTCCCCACCCCGCAGGAGCCTCGGGAGGTGCTGCGGGCCTGGTTGTGTACGGGTCTGGCGAAAACGGCCACGTGGCGGCACGTGGGCGGCTCGCTGGCGGGCGAGCGTGAGGGCGGCAGGGTGATTTGATGCCGGGCGGTTGAGGGGCCACACACGGCGTCTCACCCTGTCGCCTCACTGATACGCGACTGATACATGCAGGTCAGAGACCTGAAAGCGTACGCGGCGCTAGACTGGTGGCATGCCGACACCGACCTGCGCCCACTGCGAGCAGCCGCTGCGCATCACCGCGCGGCGCCACGCGATCTACTGCACGCCCCGGTGTCGCGCCGCAGCGCATCGCGCGCGCCGCACCGTCCCCGCCGAGCTCACCCGCCGGCCGCGGTGGATCCGACACAGCGCCCGCAAGGTGCCGCTCACCGTGGGCGGTTCGGTGGCGAGCAGCACGGACCCCTCGACCTGGTCGCGCCACGCGGACGCCGCGGCGTCGGCGGCCGGCGCCGGGCTCGGGTTCGTCCTGAACGGCGACGGCGTCGTGTGCCTCGACCTCGACCACTGCATCGCGCCCGACGGTGGACTCGCCGCGTGGGCGCAGAACATCTTCGACGCTGCTGCCGACTCGACGTGGGTCGAGGTGTCCCGCTCGGGGACCGGGCTGCACATCTGGGGACTCGGCGCGCTGCCGCACGGCAGGCGCATCACGCTCGACGGCGGCGGCTCTGTGGAGCTGTACGCCGATGGCCGGTACATCGCGGTTACCGGGGCGACGTTCGGCGGCACGCCGCAGCGTCTCAGCTCGGTGCAGCACTTGATCGACGCTTTGCTGTAGCGCCCCGACACGGGTGTGCTGCGGCGCACCCGACACGGGAGGTACAGCTATGCCGTTGTTCCGCAAACGCCCCATCATGATCTCGGCTCTGCAATGGGTCGAAGACATGGCCATGTGCGAAATGAGTGACTTCACGAACGGTCTCGTGCAGCTCAATGACGTGGGCCGTGAGTTCCGCGTGTACGACCGTCTGCACGACACGTGGGTCCGGTTCGAGTACGGCGACTGGATCATTCGAGGCGTGCAGGGTGAGTTCTACCCGTGCAAGCCGGACGTGTTCGAGGCGACATACGAGCCGACCAAGCTCGCGCCGGGCGAGACGGACGTCGACGCCGAGGCGGTGCAGGGATGACCCGCATTCAGGTCCTCGAACTGCCCGAGGGGGCAGGCGACGAGCGGCCGCCGTTCGTGCTCGTCGTCGACGAGTGCGCGCCGCGCCGCATCATCATCGGGATGGACCACGCGCCGGTGCGCGATTACTGGGCCGTGGCTGCTGAGCAGATGGGCGCGCGCGGCGTAGTGGTCACGGCCGAGACGGTCGAGATCCCGGCGAACGCGCTGCTGCCGTTTGGCGAGTCGGCTGAACGCGTCGACCTGGCCGACGGCATCAACGCGCGGGCCGTCGAGGTCGAGTCGAAGTTCGCACGGTGGGTCGACGAGCAGCATCACCGCGACCTCGGGCTCATGGATCGGGTCACGGATGCGCTCGGCGTTGACCGGCTGCGTGATTGGGACGAGATCGTGTGGGCGATCGAGAACAAGCTCAGTGCGGTGCGGGCAGAGAATGGGGGCGAGTGATGGCAGGCATGGGGCCGGCCCCGAAGGACCGAAAGGTGCGGCGTAACAAGGACGCGATCCCGCAGACCGTTCTCAGGTGGGAGAGCGCCGGGGCGCCCGAGCTGCCTGAGTTCCGGATCGAGCGCGACGGGCAGCTCGTCGAGTTCGTGTGGCCCGAGCGCACCCGCGAGTGGTGGCAGACCTGGATCGACAGCCCGCAATCGGAGCACTTCGGGTCGTCTGACTGGCAGGTGCTGCTCGACACGGCGCTCGTGCACGCGCGGCTGTGGCGCGGTGATCTGTCCGCGGCCGCCGAGCTGCGGCTGCGGGTCGCGGCGTTCGGGGCGACGCCCGCGGATAGGGCAAGGCTCAGGATGGTGTTCGCCGAGGCGGACGGGCTCGACGGCGGCCGCGGTTCGAGCGGCGGACCGTCGGCGCGCGAGCGGTTCGGCGCGGCCAAGCTGCGATCACTGCCGGGCGGGAAGAGCTCGGCAGACGACACGTAGGGGGCGGCATGCCGTGGCGCGGCCCCGAGTTCGAGGGCGAGCGCCCCACGTTGGGTTGGTACGTCCTCGACTGGATGATCGCCAATCTCGCGCAGCCCGGCCGGGACGACGGCGAGCCGTTCGTGCCCACGAAGGAGCAGGCGGATTTCGCGCTCGCGTACTACGAGCTGCACCCGGTGACCGGCAAGCGGGTCGTACACCGGGCGCTGCTGAGTCGGCCGCGAGGGTGGGGAAAGTCGCCGTTCGTCGGGGCGATCGCGCTCGCCGAGGCGTGCGCCGACGTCGTCGCCGACGGGTGGGATGCGTACGGCGAGCCGGTCGGCCGGCCGTGGCATTCGGTCCGGACGCCGCTCGTACGTATCGCTGCGGTGACCGAGCAGCAGACCGACAACACGTGGACTCCGCTTCTGGAGATGGCGCGCGGTAAGTCGCTGTCGACCGACTACGGGCTCGACGTCCTCGACACGGTGATCTACCTGCCGCGTGGCGAGATCACCCCGATCACTTCGTCGGCGACGAGTGCCAAAGGGGACCCGGCCTGTTTCGCGAGCTTGGACCAGACCGAGGAGTGGAAGGAGACGAACGGCGGGCGGAAGCTCGCGAAGACGCTGCGCTTCAACGCGGTGAAGATTGGCGGCAGCGTCATCGAGACGCCGAACGCTTTCACCCCGGGTGAGGGGTCCGTCGCTGAGCAGTCCGCGGCTGACTATCAGGCGATCCTCGACGGGCGGTCGCGTGCGCGCGGCATCCTGGTCGACCACCGGGAGGCGCCGCCCGAGACGGACATGAGCGACGAGCGGTCGCTCGTCGCTGGTCTGCGGTACGCGTATGGCGACAGCAGCGATCACCCCGACGGGTGCGTGCTGCACGATCCGCCGTGCCCGCCCGGGTGGTCGCCGATCGAGGGGATCACCGCCGCGTTCTGGGACACCTCGAACGAGCCGCAAGACCTGCGCGCCGACTTCCTGAACCAGATCACCCACGCGTCCGACGCGTGGCTGACACAGCCTGAGGTGCGGGCGTCGTCCGACCTCGGCAAGGAGGTCCAGCCCGGCGAACGAATCACGCTCGGGTTCGACGGGTCACGGAAGCGGGCGCGCGGGGTGACGGACGCAACGGCCCTGATCGGGTGCCGGCTGTCCGATGGGCACGTGTTCACACTCGGCGTGTGGGAGCAGCCGCAGCGCCCCGAGGTTGGGCCGGACGGCGCGGTGATCGAGTGGCAGGTGCCGGTCGTCGCGGTGCTCGCCGCGATCGCCGAGGCGTTCGCGACGTACGACGTCGTCGGGTTCTACGCCGACCCTGCCAAGTGGGAGAGCCACGTCGCGGACTGGGAAGCGGCGTACGGGCCGCGGCTGAAGGTGCGTGCGACTCGGCAGCACCCGATCGAGTGGTGGATGACCGGAGGCCGCAGCACGTTGATCGTGCGGGCGCTGGAGAAGTTCCATACCGCGCTGGCCGAGCAGGAGCTCACGCACGACGGCTCGTCGGCGCTCGTACGGCACCTGCTCAATGCCCGGCGGCGTAAGACCCGGTCCGGGATCCAGATCATGAAAGCCAACCCGGACAGCCCGGACAAGATCGACGCCGCGGTTGCCGCGGTCCTCGCGTGGCAGTGCCGCCTCGACGCGATCGCGGCCGGGGTCGCCGTCGAGGAAGAGTCGATGGGCGGGTTCACGTTCTGACGAGCCCGGAAGGGGGCGACGATGCTCGACGACACCCCGGACTCGCCGGACTGGTGGCTGCTCAAGTTGGGCCGGATGATGCGGGGCCGCGAGGGTCAGCTCAACGAGTGGTGGCGGTATTACAAGGGGCGGCCGCCGCTGCCCGAGCTGCCGAAGAATGCGGCGCAGGCGTTCATCGACTTTCAGCGCAAGTCGCGCACGAACTTCTGTCAGTTGATCGCGAACGCTTCCGTGCACCGGCTGCTCGCCCTCGGCGTCACCGGCCCGGATGGTGAGCCGGACGATCGGGCGTCGCGGTGGTGGCAGCAGAACCGTCTCGACTCGCGGCAGAAGCTGGTGTGGCGGGTCGCGATGACACAGAGCGTCGGGTACATGCTCGTCGGCCCGCACCCGACCCGCGTCGAGGAGAACGGGCGCCCGTCGCCGCTGATCACCGCGGAGCACCCGCGGGAGTGCATCGTGTGGACGGACCCCGAGACGGGCGAGCCGTCGGTCGGGCTGAAAGCCTGGCACGACGAAATCGACGGCCACGGATACGCGGTCGTGTTCTTCGACGACGTGTCGTTTCCGTACCGGACGCGCGAGCGGTGTGGGCGCCGGCTGCCGTGGGGGCCCGATTCGTGGGAGTGGATCGGTGACGACCAGGGTGAGCCGCACGACCTTGGCATGCTGCCGCTCGTCGAGTTCGCCCGTATGCCGGACCTCGGCGAGGATCCCGAGCCTGAGTTCGCGGGCGTGCTCGACATTCAGGACCGGGTGAATCTCGGGATCTTGAACCGCATGGCGGCGTCGAGGAACGCAGGCTTCCCGCAGAAGTGGATCAAGGGACACAAGTTCGCGAAGAAGGTCGACCCGGTGACCGGGCTCATCACGGTCGAGCAGCCGTTCGTGCCCGGCCCGTCCGCGATCTGGGTGAGCGAGGGTGACGACGCGCAGTTCGGGCAGCTCGCGGCCGCCGATCTGAGCGGGTTCCTGAAGGAGCATGCGAGCGACGTACGCGACATGCTGATCTTGTCGCAAACCCCCGCCTACTACTACGCCGGCGACCTGGTGAACATCGCGGCCGACACGATCGGGGCGCTCGACATCCTGCACGTGGCGAAGGTGCGCGAGCACATCGCCGCGTTCGGCGAGGGCATCGAGTCCGTGATGGCACTGTGCGCCGCGCAGGCGGGCGTACCCGAGGACTACACCGAGGCCGAGGTGCGGTGGGCGAACCCCGCGCACGCGAGCCTCGCCGTTAAGGCCGACGCCGCGACCAAGCTCAAGAGCATCGGTTACCCGCTCGACGTCGTCGCCGAGGAGATGGGCGAGACGCCCGCCACGGTGCGGCGCATCACGGCGGGCGCGGCGTCGCAGGCGCTGCTCGCCGCGTCGCTGCTGCCCGCACCGGGTGCAGCACCGACGGCCGGCAACCTCGCGGACGACGGCGGGGTGCCCGGTGGGTGAGGCGTTGCAGGCGGCGCTCGCCGAGCGGTACGACGCGCTGTCGGGTTCGCTGCGGGATCGGCTGATCTCGTTCGTCCTGTCCGCGTTCGACAGTCTCGGCTCGTACCGGGATGCCGACGCCGCGGTGTTCATCGAGCGGGTGCTGCCGGTCGTGCTCGGCGTGCAGCAGCAGATGGGGCAGATCACCGATGCGTACCTGTCGGCGATGATCGCGGACATGCTCGGCGGTGCGGCCGCCCCGGTGGGGGTGCAGCTCGACGAGGCGCTGCGCGGCACCCCACCGGAGACGGTCTACCAGCGTCCGTTCGTGCAGATGTACACGGCTTTGTCGCACGGTGCGGATTACGTCGACGCGCTCGCGCAGGGCCGTAACCGGCTGCTGTCCATCACGGAGACCGATCTACAGCTCGCCCGGACCCATGCGGCGCGGCAGTCGATGGAGCGAGGCGGCGTGAAGTTCTATCGCCGACGCCTGTCGTCGGGGCGGAACTGCGCGCTCTGCACGATCGCGTCGACGCAGCGGTACCGGGTCGAGAACCTCATGCCGATTCATCCGGGCTGCCACTGCAAGCCCAAGCCGTTGCCCGGCAACCAGGACCCCGGGCAGGTCATCGACGAGGAGCTGCTCGAAGCGGCGCACGACGCGATCGCCCGTGACATCGGCGAGTCCGATCGCGGCGGCCGCGCCCCCGACTACCGCGACGTGATCATCACGCGCGAGCACGGCGAGATCGGCCCGCTCCTGGCCGTTCGCCGCAACAACTTCACGGGCCCGGACGACATCCCGGCCGCGTGACCAGGCGCCGACACGGCGCACCCCATCACCCCACCCGACACGGGAGACACCACCATGCGCGCAGCGCTCCGCTCCACCCTGCCCCGCGTCCAGACGGCCGCCTGGTCGCACCCGTACCCGGTCACCCCGTGGTCGCCCGTGCTCTACGCGGACGGCGGCGAGGGCGACCAGGGCGGGAAGGACGACACCGACAAGGGCAAGGGCGACGACACCGACGCCAAGCCCGACAAGGGGAAGAGCGATTCGGAAGTCGAGAAGTGGAAGGCGCTCGCGCGCAAGCACGAGGAACGCGCGAAGGAAAACGCCGCCGCGGCGAAGGAGCGCGACGAGCTCAAAGCCGCAACCGCGACCGAGAGCGAGAAGGCGGTAGCCGAGGCGGTCAAGAAGGCGGTGGCCGAGGAGCGGTCGGCGGGCGCGGCCAAGCTCGCACGGCAGGTGTTCCTCGCGGGCGCGGCCGGCCGACTGGAGAACCCTGCCGATGTCGTCGAGGACGTGAACCTCGCGAAGTACATCGACGCGAACGGCGACGTCGACGAAGACGGGCTCGCGAAGTTGATTGACCGGCTCGCCCCGAAGAAGTCCGACACGGACGACCAGGGCGACGGCGACGGCGACCAGGACGGCGGGCGCGACACGCGCCGCCGGACGCGCGGGAGCGGCTACCAGGGCACGCGTCGCCGGGCGGGCGGCGACAGCAAGGGCGGCGGCACGCTCGCCGAGGGCGCCGAACTGTATAAGTCGCTGCTCGGCGGCGGCGACCAAAAGACCTGATCCCGGGAGGGACAACAGATGAACCTCAACCAGCGGACCGAGACATTCGGGTCCGACGATCAGTCGTGGCTCGGTTCCGAGCACGGCACACAGGCGACCGAAACGATCGTGCTCGACACGAGCACGTTCACCGCCGGTACGCACTACCCGGATGGATTCTTCAAGAGCGGGATCCCGCTCGGACAGATCACGGCCGGGGGCAAGTACGGGCCCTACGACAACGCGGCGAGCGACGGGCGGCAGACCCTGGTCGGGTTCCTGTACGCCGCGGTCGGCGCACCGACCGTCAACACCGTGGACCCGGCCGGGGCGATGCTCACGCACGGCAAGGTGCGTGAGGCGCGCCTGCCGGTTGCGGTCGACGCCGCCGGCAAGGCCGAAGTTCCCCAGATCCGGTTCGTCTGAAAGGGAGTGACCTAGATGAGCTGGGTACTGAGCACCGAATTCATCGAGCCGAAGCGGCTCACAGGCCTGATCCGGGCGGCGCTCGCCGATCTCCAGGTCAACCGCTTCACGCTGTCGCGGTGGCTGCCGAACGTCGAGGTCGACGACATCGTCTACGAGTACGTCAAGGGTGGCGGCGGGCTCGCTGAGACCGCAAGCTTCCGGGCGTGGGATGCCGAGTCGAAGATCGGTCGCCGTGAGGGGATCGGGAAGGTGATGGGCGAGCTCCCGCCCATCAGCGAGAAGATCACGCTCAACGAATACGACCGGCTGCGCATGAGGCACAGCGCCCGCGAGGACGCGATGCCGTTCATCGCGAGGGACGCAAAGCGACTCGCCCGGAACATCTCGGCCAGGTTCGAACTCGCCCGCGGCAGCGCGCTCGTGAACGCCGCGGTCGCCGTGCCCGAGCTGAAGACCACCGTGGACTTCGGGCGCGCGGGGTCGCTCTCGGTGGTTGCCGCGGTGCTGTGGTCGGATCACGCGGCCGCGACGCCGATCAACGACCTGCGGGCGTGGGTGCACACCTACGAGGACATCAACGGGGAGACCCCGGCCGTGATCCTCGCGCCGACGGCGGTCGTCGAGAACCTCGCGATGTGCGAGCAGATGATCCGGCAAGCGTTCCCGCTGGCACCCGCCGGCACCGCCCCGATGATCAACGGGGAACAGGCGAACTCGATCCTGCGGTCGCTGAACCTCCCGCCGATCGAGACGTACGACGCCCGCGTAAAGGTCGACGGGGTCGCGACGCGGATCACGCCGGGCAACGCGATTGCGCTGCTGCCCGCGGCGGGTCCGTCGACGGCGGCCGCGCCGTCCGATCTCGGTGCGACGCTGCTCGGCACCACTGCCGAGTCGTTGGAAGAGGAGTACGGGCTTGAGGCGGGCGAGCAGCCTGGCATCGTGGCCGCGCTGTGGAAGGCCAAAGACCCGGTGCGGATGTGGACGCACGCGGCTGCGGTCGGTCTGCCGGTGCTGCGTGAGCCGAACCTGACGATGAAGGCGCAGGTGCTCGCATGAGTCGGCGCCTGATCGGTTACGTGCACGTCGGCGGGCGGGCGTACGGCCCTGACGACGAAGTCCCTGCGGACGTAGCTCGCCGTATCGGCGACCACGCGTGGCAGGACCGGGCCGACGTCGAGGACCTCGACGACCAGGCCGACCAGGGCCAGGCGCCGCCGCGGTCCGGGCGGGGCTCGGGCGTCGAGGCGTGGCGGGCGTTCGCCACGCAGCACGACGTCGAGGTCGCCGACGACGCGACCCGCGAGGACATCATCGCGGCGTGCGAGGCGGCCGGCGTCATCGAGCAAGAGGAGTAGCGGGGATGGCGGCGGCGTTCGCGACGGTCGAGGACTACGAGCGGCGCGCCGCCGTCACCCTCGCCGGGGCCCGGCGCGACCAGGTCGAGGCGTACCTCGACGACGCGTCGGCGCTCATGCGCAGGCACATCCCGGCCGGGTACACCCCGGATGCCGAGACGACTCGGGCGATCGTCATCGCGGTGACGCGGCGGGTGATCGCGAACGGAGGCGGGTACCGGCAGCGCACGATCGGCCAGTACTCGGAGACGCTCGGCGAGAACGGCGGGCTGTACCTCACCGACGACGAGATCGGGCAGCTACAGCCCGATCTCGTCAGTGACCCCGACGCCGATGCCGCGTACACGGTCGGGCTGCTCGACCAGGCGCCGCAGGGGTGGCGGGATGATCCCGC
Source organism: Streptomyces sp. NPDC058663 (assembly GCF_042716745.1). Taxonomy (NCBI): domain Bacteria; kingdom Bacillati; phylum Actinomycetota; class Actinomycetes; order Kitasatosporales; family Streptomycetaceae; genus Streptomyces; species Streptomyces sp. NPDC058663. Next base: position 16,909 of record NZ_JBHXRV010000057.1, on the reverse strand, counting down.
GGATTGCTGGGGCCGCGGCGGGTGGCTGCCGTGATCGGTGAGGATCTCCTGCCCCACGTGGTCGAGGTCGAGCACCCCGGCCGGACGACAGACCGGTACGGCAACGAGGTCGACGACTGGTCGACCTCGACGCGCACACCGGTCGCTGCGTGGATGCAGCAGAACACCGGGGCCGAGGACACCGAGCAGCGGAACGCGCAGATCGGCGAGTGGCTGCTGCTGTGCAACCCGTACGACGTCGACGGCGGCGTGCTCACCGTGCACGGCGCCGACCGCGTCCACTGGCACGGCGCCGTGTACGAGGTGCTTGGCCCGCCCGGACCGGCGTATGAGCCGACCGAGCTGCACCACTACGAGATCAGGCTACGAACCGTAGAGGGGTGACCCATGGCCCGAGCCCGGATTACACCCAACCGGCGAGGGATCGCCGCGCTACTGAAGAGCGCCGGCGTCCGCGAGGTGATCGCCCGCAAGACGCAGGACGTCGCACGGGCAGCGACCGCGGCCGCCGAGCCGGATCACGGACAGTTCCGTACGGACATCAGCACCGAGGGCAACCGTGTCCGCGGTGCGGTGATCGGCGACTACGCGACGTCTGACCCCGAGGACTCGCGGCGGGCGCTGCTGCGCGGGCTGGACGGCGGCTCGTCGTGAGCGCACCGCCGGTGGTCATGCCGGACGCCGTGGCGGTGGTGTGCGGGTGGCTGCGCGAGCAGCTCACCGCCCGGGGCATCACCGTGCCCGTCGGGTCGAGGGTGCCGTCGCCGCGGCCGATCCGGTTCGTACGGATCGAGCGGCTCGGCGGTCCGGCCGCCACGGTCGCGCATGACCGGCCCCGCCTCGATGTGCACTGCTGGGGCCCGGACGAAGGCGGCGCGCACGACTTGATGCAGGTCTGCCGGGCGCTGCTCGGCGCTGCCCGCGGTACGTACGGGGCGACGACGCTCGCCCGGCCGGCGGTGGGCGGTCCGCAGTGGCTGCCCGACGCCACCTCGGGCCAGGCCCGGTACGCGTTCACGTCCGAAGTGACCTTGAGAGGGCAGGCGTTGTGACCGAAACCCCGCGGCTGGCCCGCGAGATCCGAGTCGAGCGGCACGGCCGGATCGCCCGACTGTTCTTCGACGGCGAGGAGTTCCCTTTCCACCTCGCAGGCGACGACCCGATCGTCGTCGGCCCGGTCACACAGGACGAGGTACCGACGGTGCGGTTCACCGTGCTGACCGACCGGGTCGCCCTGGTTAACGCCCTGGGCTACCAGGACCCCGAACCCAACGAAGTGGAGAAGAGCCCATGAGGATCACGTTCGCGTACCCGCGGACGACCGCGGACGGTATCGAGCACGAGCCCGACACGACCGCCGACGTCGACGACGCCGAGGCTAAGCAACTCATCAGGGACGGGTTCGCCCGCCACCCCGACCAGACGACCCGCGCATCGTCCAAGACCCTCGCCCCCGCGGGCGACAGGACTGAGAGCAAGGGGGCCCGTTGATGGCCGGGGATACCGCCAATGTGCGGCTGTGGGAAGGTGCGGATTTCTACGTCGCGCCCGTAGGTACGACTGCCCCGACGGACATCGTGACGGCGCTGGCCCCCGCCTGGAAACCCGTCGGGCTTCTGTCGGAGGACGGGGCGAGCGAGTCCCGCGATCAGGACACAGCGGACCACTACGCGTGGGGCGGGAAGCTCGTCCGCACCACGAAGAGCAAGCACAAGCGGCAGATCAAGGTCACCTGCCTTGAAGAGAACGCCGTGGCCTTCGGGCTCATCAACCCGGGTAGCACGGCGTCCACCACGGGCGGGGTGACCACCCGGGTCATCAAGGTCCCCAAGACTGACCCCCGCGCGATGCTGCTCGTGCTGCGAGACGGCGAGATCACGAAGCGCAGGGTGCTGCCGCGCGGCGAGGTGATCGAGGTCGGCGAAACGACCTTCTCCGACAGTGAGCTGTCCGCGTACGAGCTGACGATCAACATCTACCCGGCGGCCGACGACACCCTGTATCTCGACATCACCGACGACCCGCAGGCCGTAGTCGTCTGACCGGCGCGCCCTGCGCTTCCTCTACTGGCGGGCGGTCCGATCTGCGCGGGTCCGGACCGTCCGCCGCTCAACTCCCCTTGCACCCGCGCACAGAGAAGGGACCCGCGCCCATGACCACTCAGAAGAAGGCGGCCGCACGCCGGCCTGACGACAAGCCGTTCGACTTCAACCTCGACGCCGTGGAAGCCGAGGTCGAGCTCACCCCGTTCGTGTTCCAATACCAGGGGCGCCGCTGGACGATGGCCCACATGATGGAGCTCGACATCATGCCGCTGATGGTCGCTGCGCAGAGCGGCGACGCTGCTGCCATGGTCGGCTCATTCCGGGTCGCCCTCGGCGACGATTGGGCCGAGTTCCAAAAGGTGGGCCTGCCGAACTACAAGCTCCAGCCGCTGTTCGAGGCGTATCAGAAGCACAGCGGGATGCAGCCGGGGGAATCGCTGGCCTCGACCGGCTCCTGAGGGAGCACGGCGAGGCAGTCGAGGCAGACCTGCGGCAGTACTACGGGGTCCGTCTGGCGGATCTCTACCGCACGTGCGAGGGGTGTGCGGGCGTCCGCCTCACGTGGCGCGAGCTGGGCGTGCTCGTGCGCCAATTCCCTGCGGGTGCCCGTACTCGGGTCGCGCTCGGTGATACCGACAGTCAGTGGGGGCTCGCCGAGCACGTGCAGGCGCTGGTCGTTGATGAGCTGCGCGTCGCGAATTGGCAGCGCGCCAACAGCGGTCTGAAGCCTCACGAGCAGAGCCCCTTTCCTGAGCCGATGGACCGGCCGGGCGTACAGCAGAAGAAGCGGCGGGAGATCACCGCCGAGGATCTGCTCGCGCACCGAGAACGTCACCTGCACGCGGTCGCATAGCGGCGTACCGCCCAACCCATCCGGAAGGGCGGTACACAGCCATGGCCGCAGCAGCAACCGAGGTCGCCGTCGGGTATGTCTCGATCGTGCCCTCGGCTCGCGGATATGCCGCGGAGCTACAGCAGCAGATCGCCCGGCCGACGGCTCAGGTCGGCGAGCAGGTCGGGCAGCAGGCGGGGCAGGCGACGAGCCGGGGCATGCTGTCCAGCCTCGGCAGCGGGCTGAAAGCAGGACTCGGTCTCGTCGCGGCCGCGGGCGGTGTCCTGTTTGCCGCGGGTTTCAGTGAGGCGGTCGCACAGGAACAGTCGGGCGCGAAGCTCGCGGCGCAGCTCGGGCTCAACACGAAGGACGCGGCGAAGTACGGGAAGATCGCGGGCGACGTCTACGCCACGGGCTACGGGCAGTCGGTCGACGAGGTCAACACCGCGCTCGCGCAGCTCACGCAGAACGGCATCATCGCTGCCAAGGCACCGAAGAAGGACGTCGAGGCGCTCACCAAATCGGCGCTGGGGCTCGCCGAGGCGTTCGGCACGGACGTCGGCGCGGCTGCTCGGGCGGCCGGGCAGCTCGTCAAAACGGGGTTGGCGCGGAACTCGCGCGAAGCGTTCGACCTGATCACGCGCGGATTCCAGACCGGCGCCGACAAGAGCGAGGATTTCCTCGACACCCTGAACGAGTACGGCGTCCAGTTCAAAGCCCTCGGGCTGACCGGGTCGCAGTCGATCGGGCTGCTCACGCAGGGCCTCAAGGCCGGCGCCCGAGATGGCGACCTGGTCGCGGACGCCCTCAAGGAATTCACGATCCGGGCGACGGACGGATCGAAAGCCAGCGCCGAGGGGTTCAAGGCCCTCGGGCTGTCCGGCGAGAAGATGACTGCCATCTTCGCCAAGGGCGGACCGGGCGCTGCGAAGGGCCTCGACCTGGTCCTCGACCGGCTGCGGGCAATCCCCGATCCGGCCACCCGGTCGCAGACCGCAGTCACGCTGTTCGGTACGCAGGCCGAAGACCTCAACAAGGCATTGTTCGCGCTCGATCCGTCGAAGGCGGTCGGTGCGATCGGCGCGGTCGGCGGTGCTGCCGACCGCATGGGCAAGACGCTGCACGGCACGTCGACGATGTCGATCGAGGTGTTCCGCCGGGCGTTCATGCAGGGGCTCGTGCGGGTCATCACGACGTACGTGCTCCCCGCGGTCGTCGCGGTCGGCACGTTCCTGAACACGTACGTGCTGCCGGTCGTGCAGACCGTCGGCGCCGCCGTGCTGTCGGTGCTCGTTCCTGCGATCACCGCAGTCGCGGGCGCGTTCATGGCGGGTGCCCGGTGGGTGCGCGAGTACGGGGCGTGGCTGCTGCCACTCGCCGTGGCTGTGGCCGGTCTGACGATCACGCTGAACGCGTCGGCGATCGCGACGGCTGCCGTCACCGCGGTGTTCAGCCTCTATCGCGGGGTGCTGATCGCGGCGGCCGCAGTGACGCGCGGGTACGCGATCGCGCAGGGGCTGCTCAACGCCGTGATGAACGCGAACCCGATCGGGCTGATCATCACGGCGCTTGCCGCTCTCGGGACGTTGCTCGTCGTCGCTTACCAGCGCTCCGACACTTTCCGGGCGATCGTGCAGGCTGCCTGGGCGGGCATCCAAGTCGCCGCAAGTTGGGCATGGAACAACGTCCTGAAACCCGCGCTCGACGGTTTCATGGTCGGGCTGCGGGCGGTCGGCGCCGTCGCGTCGTGGCTCTGGTCGACGATTTTGTCGCCCGTGTTCGGGTTCATCGGCACGGCCGCGCGGGTGCTGTTCGCGATCCTCGCGACAATCCTGATCACTCCAGCCGTCATTCTATTCCGGGCGCTCGGCGCAATTGCATCGTGGCTCTGGGCCAATGCCATAGGACCGGCCTTTCGGGCAATAGGCGCAATTGCTCTCTGGCTCTGGAATAACGGAATCAAACCCGCATTCGCCCAATTGCAGCTCGTATTCCGTGCCCTCGGCGTACTGGCGTCGTGGCTCTGGCAGAACGCAATTCAACCCGCGTTCCGTGGAATAGCGGCCGTAGCGTCATGGCTCTGGAACAATGCAATCAAACCCGTGTTCTCTCTGCTCAGCACAGGCGTGCGCGCTCTCGGAGCCGTAGGAATGTGGCTCTGGCACAACGCGATCGCTCCAGCATTCCGGGGGATCGGCGCCGTCGCGTCTTGGCTCTGGTCGAATGCACTGAAGCCCGTTTTCGATAAGGGTAAAGCGGCGGTCGCGCTATTCGGTGCTGCTTTCTCGCTCGCAAAGGACGCGATCGGTAAGGCCTGGAAGCAGGTGCAGGGAATCGCGGCCAAGCCGGTGAATTTCATCATCGAGTGGGTGTACACGAAAGGCATCAAAGCCGTCTGGGATAAAGTCGCCGGTTTCGTAGGACTCGGTAAATTGCCTGCTGCACCGAAGCTACTCGCCGCAGGCGGCACCGTCGGCCCCGGTTGGGGACCGGCATCCCCGATGGTGACGAATAGGCCGACGGCGATCGTCGGCGAGGGCAATCCGAATCACCCGGAGTTCGTGATCCCGACCGACCCGAAGTATCGGGGTCGCGCACTGTCGTTGTGGCAGGCGGCAGGGTCTCAGCTTATGGCCGACGGCGGGATCATCGGCGACATCTGGGGCGGCATCAAGGGTGCGGCGAGCAAGGTCGGAAGCGTCGTCATGTCGGGCGTGGACTTCCTGTCGGACCCGTCGAAGATGTGGGAGAAGGTCACCGGGTTCATCCGGCGGAAGATCGCCGAGATCGGCTCATCGCCCATGGCGCAGATGCTTGCGAAGGTTCCGTCGAAGATGCTCGGCGGACTGAAGGACAAGATCGTCAAGGTCGCCGGTTCGCTCTTCGGTGGCGGAGGGGGCGGTGGCGGTTCCTGGGCGCGCCCCGTATCGGCCGCTCTCGGCACCCGGTTCGGCGTCCGCGGCAACATGTGGTCGTCCGGCTACCACACCGGCACCGACTTCCCGGCAGCCACCGGGACGGCGGTCCGCGCGGCCGCAAACGGCGTCGTGCAGTCCGCGCTTTCCGGCGGGCCGTACGGCAACCACGTCAGCATCGCGCACGGCGGCGGGCTGTCCTCGCTATACGCGCACCTGTCGTCGATGGGTGTGCAGGCAGGGCAGCGTGTGTTGCGCGGCATGCGCATCGGCGCGGTGGGGGCGACTGGCAACACCACCGGCCCGCACCTGCACTTCGAGGCGCGGCGCGGCGGCCGCACGATCAACCCCGAGGGCTACCTCGGCTACGCAGGCGGCGGCCGGCCGCGGGCGGGTGAGGTCGCGTGGGTCGGCGAGCAAGGGGCCGAGCTCGTGCGGTTCGGGCCCGGGTCGCAGGTGTTCGACCACGAGACGTCGCTGCGAATGGCGGGCGCCGGCGCTGCGGCGGCGGGCCCGGTGCCGAGTAGCTCCCGCCGTTCGGGACTGCGTGCGGCAAGCAGCGGCAGCTCGTCGAGCGAGCCGCGGCAGATGGTGTTGCAGGGGCCGCTCTACCTCGAAGGCGGTGAGCTGCTCGGCGTGGTTCGAGGTGTCGTCCGTGAAGCGCAGGGCGAGCTCGTGATGCAGGCACAAGCAGGAAGGAGGACGTGACGTGTCGATCATCCTCGACCCGGACGTACTACCACCGGTGCCGCCCGTCGAGGCGGTGTCGCCGGATGGAATTCTGACCGTCCGACGGGATGACGCGCACGCCGGCGTGTACTTGATCGCCAACTTCAGTGCCGCCTCGACGGTGCCGCAGAAGGTGCGGTTCGTGAGGGTCGGCGCCGATGGCATCGAGGTGCCCGTGCGCGGCGGTGATCTCGCGTGGTCACCGGGCGGTGTCGCCGTGGCGTACGACCACGAGTCGCCGCTCGGGCTCGCCGCTTCCTGGTTCGCCTATCCGGTGTCATGGGCGGGCGTGGTCGGCGCCCGCTCGGCGGGGGTGTCGGTGACCGTGTCCGAGCCCGAGCCGACCCGCGACGTGTGGATCAAGAGCATCACCGAGCCGGGGCTGTCGCTGCGGGTGCGGGTGATGGCGTGGCCCACCCTCGAATATGCGGAGCGGCAGGAGCGGTTCGATGTGCTGGGCTCGTCGGCCCCGGTGATGCGGGTCGACCCGTGGTCGCTGCCGACCTCGGCGGCTCAGATCGAGACGACCACGCTCGCCGAGCGCCTGGCGCTCCGGGAGTTGCTCACTGTGGGGACGACGGTGCTCGTACAGACCCGGCAGGAGTACGGGCGTGAGGACGCGTATTGGGTGCCCGGCAAGCTGTCCGAGCAGATGGCCGGGGACGCCGGCGACCCGCACCGCACATGGGATGTCCCCATGACCGCAGTGGCCCGGCCGCCGACGATCGACACGCCTCTGCGGATCCCCGGGAGGTCGTATGACGACAGCACCGTGCTGTGGCCCACGTACGCGGACCGTACGGCCACCGGCCAGACCTACCAGGACGTAACGACCGGGGGGTGATGGGCACGTGTGGTCGGTCTCCCGGCGGTGGGATCCCGCGCTGCGGCATACCCACCGGCTGAAAGCGCGGGCGACGGTCCTGCCCCCGGCTGGCGCCCCGTTCGTGGCCCCGCTGCTGTCGTGGTCGGTGACGGCGGATCGTACGGCGAACGTCCGCCGCACGATGCAGGCCGTGTTCGCCCCAGGGGCGCGGCGCGGGTTGGACGGCGTCACCGTGCAGGGCACTTACGTGCAGCTCGACGTCGGCATTGACTACCTCGACGGCAGCGAAGAGCTCATCCCGCAGGGCCGGTTCAGGCTCGACGAAGAGGACGCGGCATTGCCGGTCGGCGGTATCTCCGTCAAGGGCTACGGCCGCGAGAAAGCGGTGATCGACGACAAGTTCCTGATCCCTCGCACCGAACGCAACAGCTCGGCGCTCGACCTGATCGAGGCGCTGCTGCTCGAAAGCGTCCCCACCGCTACCGTCCTGCGCCGCTCGACCCGCGACGCCGTGGTGTCGGTGACGACGTGGGAGCGGGAGCGGTGGGAGGCCATCGACGGCACCGACGCGTCGCTCGCCCGGTCGGTCGGGGTCGAGGTGTGGGCCGACGGCACCGGCCAGTTCGTCATCAGCCGCGTGCCGACGCTGTCGGACCCACCGGTGTGGACGGTCGACACCGGGGACGGCGGTGCGCTCATCACCGCGGCCGCTTCGACGTCCACCGCTGGGCTGTACAACATCGTCGTAGCGATCGGCGACGCGTCCAACGGGTCGACGCCGATCGGCCCCGTCATCGTCCAGGACGCCGACCCCACCTCGCCGACCCGGGTCTCAGGGCCGATGGGGCGCCGCCCGCGGCACTACTCGTCTCCGCTGCTGCGGACCGCTGCGCAGGCGGACACGGCGGCGCGGTCGCTGCTTTCGAACTCGCTCGGTCTCTCGGCCGGGCTGTCGTTCTCGGCACTCCCGAACCCGGCGTTGGAACCGGGCGACGTCGTGCGGGTCGTCCCCGACGACCGCCCTGCCGAGCTTCACATCATCGACAAACTCACCCTCTCGTCGACTGGGGCAATGCAGTGCGAGACCCGGTCGACGCGAGCCGACGACGGGACGTGAGATGGCCGAGTTGATCGACGCGCTGCTGCCGTCCGCGAGCAATCCGACGCCGGGCTCGGCGAAGGTCGCCGCGGTGCTCCCCGACGGCACGGTCGAAATCACCGTCGCAGGCGCCGCGGTCCCTGCTGCCTGCCTGGTCGCTTACACCGACCGCACCGTCGGCGACATCGTCTTCGTGATCCCGGTGCGGGGCGGATACGTCGTGGTCGGCAAGTTCACCCCCGCCCCGTAGGAAGGACTCTCATGCCAGTCACACCCGTTGGTGGCGCCCCCTACCCGTCCGGTGCCGACGCCGACATTGTGCCCGCCGACATCATGGCGCTCGCGGTGTGGACGTCGGTTCGGGTGCCCACCCCATTCGCCAACGCAGCGGCGCGTGACGCTGCGCTTCCTGCCCCTGCGCAGGGCACGCTCGCGTGGCTCACCACCCCCGGGGCGTACACGGTGCGCACCGCCACCGGGTGGCGGACGCTGTGGAGCCAACTTGCATGGACCGACGTCGTACTCGCGTCCGGGTACGAGACGTACGGCACCGTCCCGGCGGCCGCCGTCGAGGGCGGGCTGTTCATCACCCTCAAGGGCGGCATCCAACGCAGCAGCGAAGGCGCACAGATCACGTCGAACGCCACCCTCGGCACGATCCCTTCCTCGCTCGGAACTCCGCTGTCGGGTGACTACCCGATCGCCACTCAGTGGACCGGGTCCCCGGTCGGCCGCCTGTACGTCGGCGCCGACCGGTCGGTGCGCTACATCGGCGAGCCCACCACGTGGGTGTCCCTGAACGGCGTCCGCGTCCCCCTGAACTGAGAGGCACCCAATGCGGTACGAGTACGGGTCGGACGGCGGCAGCGTCGTCACCGACAGCGCCGGCAACATCCTGTCCGGCCGACCGGGCACCGTGTGGACTGCCCGCACGGGCGGGTCGCAGGTGACCGACATCCTCACCCTGGGCGGGGCGGCGACCGGCGGCACCGTGACAACGGACAGCACCGGGCGCCTCGCGTGGCAGGGGCCCGACGGGGTCACGTCGACTCTGTGGTGGGACTCCGGCGGCGCCCGGTGGGCGGTCCTGCCGACCGAGCCGGACCGGGTCGCACGAGCCATGGTCGACGAGTACGGGGTGCCATCGTCCGCGATCGGGTCACCGGGCGGGATCGCGTCGCTCGACGGCGGCGGGAAGGTCCCGGCGGGTCAGCTGCCGGACCTCGGTGCGTCGTATCTGCCTCGGCCGGCCGGTGGGCAGGCGGGCGACTCGCTGCTGCGTGGGGCGGGGACGTCGGTCTACTGGGGGCGTGTCTCCGCGGGGACGATTGCCCCGTGGGCGGGACTCGACTCACTGACCGCACCCCGCTGGTTCGCTCACCGCGGCGCGGCGTTGATGGCCCCGGAGAACAGTCTCGAATCGTTCCGGATGAGTGCAGCCCTGAACGCAGATGCGATCGAGATCGACGTGTACAAGGTGAGCGACGGCGGTCTGTTCGTGATGCACGACACCACGATGGATAGGACCAGCAACCTCACCGGCACCACCTCGGCACTGACGACCCCGGCCGCCCTGCGCGGTCGCATCGACGCAGGCACCTGGTTCGCCAACACCTGGCCATCCGACCTGCGGATCCCGCTCTTCTCGGACGTCCTCGCCGACATCGGCGGCACCATCCCGATGATCGTGCACTGCAACAACAGCGGCAGTGGCGCGGCTGCGGTCGCCGAGATCCTCCGCCAGGAGCTCGCCGACTCGGTGCTCATCATGGCGTGGACCGAGGCCGAGCTCGTCGCCGCCCGCGCGGCCGGCATCCCGTCCGTACTTCTCGACGTCGACGGCGTGCTGTCAGGGCAGACCTACGCTGGTCTGATCGCAGCAGGGACGCAGTACCTCGGCGTCGACCACAGCCAGACCACGAACGCCACGATCACCGCCGCGGCGGCGGCCGGGCTGCGGGTCCTGGTCTACACCGTCAACCGCCGCAGCGCGGTCGCGGCATTGCCTGCCACCGGGGTGTGGGCGGTGATCAGCGATGACCCGTGGTACGTCCGCGGGGCGCAGTCGCTGCGGACGACGGACAATTTCGCCGCAGGGACGTTCCTGCACGGCATGCCCGGCATCGCTGACGTCCCTGACTACAGAGGCTTTTGGCAGCTCGGTACGCCGTCCTGGTGGGGGCTGGACGCCTCGGGGTCGGGGCAGGCGGACATCCTCGCGAACGGCGGGTACGTGTCTGTTCTGCACGGCTACCTCGGGCCGCTCCCGGCCGCGTTCACGATCGACTATGACTTCGTGCTTGACGTGTCCGACTACGCCTCGGCATCCCACCAACTCACGCTCAGCGTCGGCGACCGGCAGTTCGACGACAACGGCGGCGGCGCGGCGAATCCGAGCGCGTACAACGTGCTCGTGCGGACGAACGGCACGATCGACGTCTACTCGGTGGCAGCCGGTGTACCGACCAACATCGGCACGGTGGCGACCGCGGCGATCACCCCGGGCACAACGCAGCACCTGCGGGTGCAGGTGACGGCTACGCAGATCATCGTCACTCGGACGAACATCACCGCGCCGAACTCGGTGACGATCACGAACTCGACGTACCGGGGCGGGATGTACCCGCACCTCGGCGTGCGAGACACGAAGACCCGGTGGTCGGCGCTCGCCGTCACCTGATCCCCAGCAGCACAACCGCGCAGCCCCGAGCCGATCCCGGCCGGGGCTTTCTGCATGGAGGCACCATGACAATCGTTCGGCGCTCCACATGGGGCGCCCCTGCTACGTCCGCGGCGGCGCTCATCGCTTCGACCCGGGGCGTGAAGGTTCACTACCTGGGCACGGCCTACACGAGCCGGTCTCACGACCGGTGCGACGACTACGTGCGCGACGTCCGAGCCTCGCACCTGGCGAACAAGACCGAGGGGTACGCCGATGTCGCGTACAACATGCTCGTCTGCGAGCACGGCACTGTGTATGAGGGGCGGGGCGCGCACCGTCGGACCGGCGCCAACGGCACCGCGACGCTGAACAGTCAGCACTACAGCGTGTGTGCACTGCTCGGCTCGTCTGGGCTCACGCAGCCGACGGACGCCATGCTGCATGGCATCCGGGACGCGATCGACTACCTGCGCGCCGAGGGCGATGCGGGCGACGAGATCAAGGGGCACCGCGACGGGTATGCCACTGCCTGCCCTGGTGGCCCGCTGTACGCGTGGGTGCAGGAGGGGGCGCCCCGGCCGGGCGGCACTACACCGCCGAGCCCCTCGTACGAGCCGTTCCCGGGCGCGTCGTTCTTCAAGGTCGGCCGCCGATCGGCAGTCATCACAGCCATGGGGCGGCGGCTCGTTGCCGAGGGCTGCGGCCGTTACGCGCAGGGGCCCGGCCCGAAGTGGACCGACGCCGACCGTCAGTCGTACGCCGCGTGGCAGCGCCGGTGCGGCTACTCCGGGGCGGCCGCCGACGGCATCCCCGGCCCGACCACGTGGGCGCGGCTGCGCGTCCCGAATGTCTGAGAGGAACTCCCATGGAACCGATCCACTTCGACGGTGAGGCCATCGTCAAGACCACCGCGGCGTACGCCCGCGATCTCGCCGAGCGCACCGCGGCAACGTTCGTCGTCGCCGCATCCGGTGTCGCCATCGCGGCCGGCCCTGCGGACATGTTTTCCGCGTCCTTCTGGGAGACGGTCGGGGCGGCCGGCATCGCCGCGGCGGGGTCCCTCGTGAAGGGGATGATCGCCCGGTTCTTCGGCGCCGAGAACAGCGCCAGCCTCGCCAAGGGCGTGTAGTGCAGGCGCCGTTACCCCGCTGACTGACTCTGGGAGGACGTGCACACGTGGACGCTGCGACCCTCGGGGCGATCGGCACCATCGCCGTCGGGCTCGCAGCGGCCACCGCTGCGCTGATCGGACACCGCTCATCGGCACGGGCTACCCACCAGGGCACGCTCATGACTGGATTCGGCGGGCTCATCGACCAGTTGCAGGAGGAACGGAACCTGCTACAGAGCAAGCTCACCGAGGCGTACGTGGAACTCGCCCGCGAACGCGCTGACCGGGCTGCACTGGAAGCGGAGATCGGTCGTCTTCGAACCACGATCGCTCACCTCGAACATCAGATACGCGACCTGGGAGGACGGACCCCGTGAAGACGACGACCAGACCCCGGCGCCGCCGTCATTCCCGAGGGGTGCTTCACCGTCGGTGGCGATCGATCGCGGTCGTCGGGGTCCTCTTGATTCTCTCAGGGGCGGTGGTGCTGGTGTGGGTGAGGATCGAGACGGAGTCGCAGCGGACGGCGCGCGTGGCGGCCGAGGCTGATCGGCGGGGCAACGCGGTGTCTGTGCTGGCTACGGATGTACGGGTGCTGCGCGCGCAGATCACGGCGCGCGGCGGGACCCCGGCGGTCCCGGACCCTGCGGCCGCGGTGGCCGATCTGCCGGACCGGGCCGAGGTGCCGGTGCCGATACCGGGTCCGCCGGGGCCGGCGGGACGGCCGGGTGAGCGTGGCAAGGCGGGCCCGTCCGGGCGGCCGGGTGAACCGGGTCTCCCGATTCCTGGGGCGTCGGGCCAGCCTGGTGCACCAGGCGTGGACGGCAAATCTGTCGTAGGCCCGATTGGTCCTTCGGGGCCCACCGGCCCCGCCGGTCCTACGGGGCCTGCTGGTCCTGCGGGCGAGCGCGGTCCGCAGGGTGAGCCCGGCCGGGACGGGGCGCCGGCCCCGGCGTGCCCAGAGGGTTACTCCCTCCAGCCCCCGCCCGACGACCCGGATGCCCTGGTCTGCCGACGTGGGACTACGCCGCCACCCGACGACACGTCGCCCCCAGCCCCCGGCTTGTACCGCAGGAACCCGTGATCTTCCCCCCTGTCGGGCCTTCGGGCCAGGCAGGGGGCTTTCGTCATGCCCGGGTACTCCGCTGTTCACCGACAGCCCTGGTCTCGCCGGACGCCACAGTCGTACGCTGGCCGTCGGCACACCCGAGATGGGGAGCAGCATGAGCACGGAGCACATCGGCAAGCGCATCCGCGAAGTCCGCAAGATCCGCCAACTGTCCGTTCGGCAGCTCGCGACCATGGTCGCTCTGAGCCCGAGCTCGCTGGAGAAATACGAGTCGGGCGACCGCAACCCACCGCCGGGCGTGATCGCGCAGCTCGCCCGCGCACTGCACGTCGGCCCGGACCGGCTGACCGGGCAGCCGTATTGGTCCGGTGCGGAAGCCGCCGACCAGGTGCAAGCGGTGATCCCCGAGCTGCGCCGGATACTGCTGACCTACGACAACCCCGACGATCTGCTGCTCGCCCCCCGGCCGCTGCCGGTCCTCGCCGCGGAGATGGATCACATCGCGGAGATGCGGCAGAACGGGCAGTACGTCCCCATGGGGCCGCTGCTGCCGGGCCTGCTGTCCGAGCTCACCCACGTCGCGATGCAGTCCCGGGGCGCCGAGCAGCAGCGCGCGTACTGGTGGCTCGCCCGCGGCTACCGCGCGACGAACTCCCTCGCGCACAAGCTCGGGTACCACGACCTCAGCCTCACCGCGATCGAGCGCGTCCGATGGGCAGCCCAGCACTCCGGCGACCCGCTCATGCAGGTCACCGGCGCCTATCTCAAGGCCGGCGCTATGGTCCGTATGGGCACCTACTCGTCGGGGCGCCGCGTCCTCGAATCGCTCGTCGACGAGATCGAGCGGCTCGCCCCCGAGGCGTCGCTGTCCGAGGAACAGATCGCCGTGCAGGGCGCCGTATTCCTGAAGCTCGCGATCCTCGAAGCGCGGGACGGCCGGCCGGAAGCGGCGCAGGCACGGCTCGCCGAGGCCCGCGCGGCGGCGGGGATGCTGGCCCGGGACACCGACCACTACGAGATGTCGTTCGGGCCGACGAACCTGCGGATCCACGAAGTCGCCGCACTGATCGACCTCGGCGACACCGCGCAGGCGCTCGCCCGCCTGCGGGAGTGGGGTTCAGAGCAGGACCGAGACGAGTGGGAATTGCCGACCGGTATCGCCGCGGAGAGGGCGAGCCACCACTACATCGACGTGTCGGCTGCCCGCCTCGCCGAGGGGGACCGGACGGGCGCTCACCGGGATTTGCTGGAGGCTCGGCGGATCTCGCCGAACCACTCCCGCTATCACCCCACGCTGCGGTCGACGGCCGGGACTCTGGCTCGGCTGGACCGGTCGCAAGACGATTCAATCGCGGGGCTCGCCCGGTGGGCAGGCATCGCCTGATCTGTCAAGGCTGGTCACAGAAAATCATCCCCACAAACTGTGGGTAAACAGCGGGCCCCGGCGCGGCACGATCCCCTCACTGATCGCAATGAGGGGATCGTTCCATGTCCACACCGGTATCAGCCGCGACCGCATGGCTCGCGGCGGCAGACCCCGACCCCGACCACGCCGCGCGGTGGCTCGGCTCGACCACCATCGTCGTACTGCCCACCGGCCGATCCTTCGACGCCGTGAAGGTGCCGGAGCACGTCGGCCGCCGGGTACAGAAGGCCGGAGTCGACGGGCCCGTCATCAGTGACCCTGCGGGCCAGACCATGTTCTTTCTCGTGCCCCCCGGTACAGCGAGTAGGTGGGAGCCGACCGGGGACGCCGTGTGCCTGGGGCTGAACAGCTATCTGACTGTGCCCGTCCCCGAGGTCACGGCCGCGCCGGGCCCGCACTGGATACAGCCCCCGGCCGAGGAAGGGCAGCTCGTCGACCCGGCGCTGCTCGCCGACCTGCTGCGCACGGTGGGTGAGGCGTCGTGATCGGGACGAGCACGGGCGCGGACTGGCTTGCCAGCGCGCACGGGACCCCGCCGCAGGTGTGGGCGGAATGGGCAGCCGAGGGGATCGCGCATCTGCCGCTCGGCGTCCGCTTCGACGCGGTCCGTATCCCGGCCGATGTCTTGTATGCGGCGATCATCAACGACACCCCGGCCGGGGTCGCCCCACGGCTGGAAGAGCTGCTCGGCGGACCCGTGATCCAGGACGCGGAACGGTGGTTCTACCCGCTCGTTCCGGTCGGTCGGGCAGACCGCTGGCAGTCACCCGCGGCCAGGTACCTGGGACAAGG
Organism: Streptomyces sp. NPDC058663; assembly: GCF_042716745.1. NCBI lineage: Bacteria > Bacillati > Actinomycetota > Actinomycetes > Kitasatosporales > Streptomycetaceae > Streptomyces > Streptomyces sp. NPDC058663. The sequence continues at coordinate 1,403 of NZ_JBHXRV010000057.1, read as the reverse complement.
CGAATGGCTGCACGTCCCACGGGTTACTCAGCTCGCTCCGCTCGAGGCGTATTGGGCCGTCCCCATGCAGGCGCCCGGCCGCCTCTGCGATCTCCAAGGCGTGGCCGAGCTCGTCGCGGTCGGCGCCGCCCGGCTGTCAGGGGGGTCGTGATGCGGACCGGGACCCCCACGCCCACCACCGCCAGGGCTGGACGCTGGACGCGCCGCCCGACGCCGTGGACCCCCGAGCAACAGGCCGCGCACTCTGCGGCGTATGACGCCTACACAGACCACCTCTGGCCCTGCGATGACTGCGTGGCGAACCGGGAGTGCGCGACCGGCAGGAACCTGCGCCGTGCCTGGCGAGAGGCTGGTCGGTGATGTGGTGCGTCCATGGCGACACGGAACACGAGATCCCCGATACGGGGGAAGCATGCTGCGGGGAGCGTGGAGTAACGCTGATGTGGCACGGCGCTCCCATCACCCCGGACGATCTGCCCCCACCTGCTGCTCCTGCCCCGTCCGAGCCGGAGGAGTAGCGCTCTGCCCCGGCGGTCCGCAGCGCCGACCTCCTGCGGGCCGCCGGTCTATCGGACGAGTTCGGCGAGCGGGACGCCGATCGCATCGGCGATGAGTAGCAGCGTGTCGAGGCGGGCGCCGACGTGGCCCATCTCAATGCTGCTGAGGTTGTGGCGTTCTATCCCGATGCGGAGGGCCACCTGTTCCTGCGTGAGGCCGGCGCCGCGACGGGCCTGACGAATCGCCTCACCGATGGCCCGGCGGCGGGTGAGGACCCACTCGGGCGGATCGGTTCGTGGCACCCGTCCATGGCACCGGTCCAGTCATCGAATGTCTGTACCGTTTACAGTACATCTGCGGCCACACCTGCACTGATCGTTCGTTCACTCGTTCGAGTGATCGTGAGAGTATGACGTTGAAGTATGCACATCGTGAATGTTCAACTGTGTGGACTTGCCCCCAGGAACGGGGCCCCGCCCGCCTTCCCGAACGCCGGAGGCGGGCGTTTCAGCGCCAGGCCACGGGCTGGCCTGATCGGACCGGGAGCCCCACGCCCGCACCCACCCGTAAATGCCCCGGCTCGTAATCAGAGGTAACCGTGACCCCCATCGACCTGACCGAGTCCCAGCACAGCCGAGTCGCTTTCGCCCGCGCCGATCTCGGTGAAGCGCGCGCGGCTGACCTCACCGAGCTCGGAGATCACGGTCTGATCCTGCTGATCGAGCGCATGCGCAACCGGCTCGACGACATGCTCATGCTGATCGACGAGATCTCATCCAGCACGATTTAACGCTGGCTCCAGTCAGGATGTCGCATGAAATTACGTCCTGCACCAGCGGTTCACCGGTAGCCTTTCTAGATGCCGATCGCTCCGGAGCATCTTCACCTCGCATACGAGGGCCCCT
>NZ_JBHXRV010000056.1:0-50418 GCF_042716745.1 Streptomyces sp. NPDC058663 | reverse complement strand
CTCGGCCTGGGTCCCCCCGCTTGGCGTCGGGGGCCTCCCGGGTGGGGGCGTGGGGCGCGGCGCCGCGGGCGGCGGGGGGGCGCTGGGGGCCCCGGGGGGGGGGGGGCCTGTCGGGGTGGGCGCCACCGGGGGGGGCGCCCACCCCCGAGCCCGGGTACTACTCCTTGATGCGCAGGAACGTCACGGAGTGCGCCGGGAAGGTGTACGTGAACCGGGCGCCGACTCCGTTCAGCGTCGAGTGCCGCGGGCCGATGGGATGCGCGTCGGCGGTGTTCTCCGCGTCCGGTGCGCCCTGGAGGGTGGTCACCCGCGCCGTACCGGAAGCGGGGGCCCTGCCGAGGTCCACGGCCGTACGTGCCTCGGCTGCCTGTGCGTTGACCACCTTGACGATCAGCTCACCGGTCGCCGCGTCCCGGCTCACCACCTGGCGGAACGGCTCGGCGGGCTTGTCGTCCGTGAAGCGGCCCCACTCCTTCCCGTCCAGGAAGAGCACCACTTCCCGCCCCCTGACCTGCACCTTCACGTCGTAGGTGCGGCCGGTCTCGATCGTGGTGGGCTGCTCGGCCATCGTCTGCTTCCCGCCGTCGGTGCTCTTCTCCACCGCCGAACGGGTGTTGCCCCAGCCGCCCAGGTTCCACCAGTAGTGGTTTCCGGTGCCCCGTACGCCGAAGGCAACGAGGAAGCCCTCCTGGCCCGCCTTCTTGGTGGCCTTCACGCTGAGGTCGTAGTTCTGCCAGCCGGCGTCGCCCGCCGTGACGAGGGTGTCCTCGGCGGCCGTGTCCGACTGGACGTAGGCACCGTTCTCGACGGCCCAGCTCCCCTTCCCCGAAGCCTTCTTCCAGTTGCCGTCACCGCCGGAGAAGTCATCGCTCAGCAGGCTGCGCCCGTCGGCGCCGGTCACGCTCACGTCGTCGTACGAGGCGCTGGTCGCCCAGGTCGAGAGCCCGACCGCACCGGTGATCGGCCCCGAGGTGGCGGGGGTGCCGCTGGCCCGGCTGGGGACGACACGGTCGCCCGTGTTCGTCATGAACAGCTTTTGCACCTCGTAGCTGGTGGAGCCCCAGGAGCGCGCGTTGTCGAACCAGATCATGTCCGGGCGCCACTGCACGGAGTCCGTGTGTGCGAGCAGCGGCGCGTAACTCGCCAGCTTCACGACGTCCGCGTTGCGCTCGAGGCCGGTCATGTAGGCGGCTTCGGCGAGGGCGTTGGAGAACTTGTTGCCCTGCGACGCGTACTCACCGAGGAAGACCTTGGGGCCCTTGCGGTCGTAGGAGTCGTAGCGGTCGTTGTTCTCCAGGAACCACTGCGGGCTGTTGTAGTAGTGCTCGTCGACCATCGCGACCTTCGCGTCGCGGTTCAGCTTCCAGAGCCGGTCAAAGACCGGACCGGTGTCGTCGGGACCGGAGTTGCCGACGACCTCGATGCCGGGGTGCTTCGCCTCGATCGCCGTGCGGAAGGCGGTGAAGCGGGTGAAGTACTCCTCGGGCAGGTTCTCCTCGTTGCCGACCGCGAGCCGCTTCAGCCCGAACGGCTTGGGATGACCCATCCGGGCCCGCAGCCCGCCCCACGTCGACGACACAGGCCCGTTGGCGAACTCGATCAGGTCCAGGGTGTCCTGGATGTGCCGCCGCAGCAGCGCGGGATCGTCAGTGGCCTTGTTCTCGCCGCAGCCGGTGACCAGTGCGGGCACCACGGGCAGCGCGCTCGCCCCGATGTCCTCGGCGAACTGGAAGTACTCGTAGTAGCCGAGCCCGTAACTCTGGTTGTAACCCCAGAAGTTGGCGTTCGTCGGACGCTGCTCGACGGGGCCCACCGTCTCCTTCCACTGGTAGGAGCGGCGCCGGTCGAAGTCGGGTGCCTCGTACGCCCGGTGGCTTCCGGTGTTCACCAGGCATCCGCCCGGGAAGCGCAGGAAGCCCGGCTTCAGCGCGGCGATCTTCTCCGCGAGGTCCTTGCGCAGTCCGTTCGGCCGGTTCTTGTACGTGTCCCGGGGGAACAGCGACACCATGTCGAGAGCGACCGTGCCGGCGCCGCCCGCCGTGACGGACAGCCGCCCCGTCGCACTGCCCGCACCCGCGGTGAACCTGGTCGTGTACTTCGCCCAGCGCTCCCCGCGCACCACCACGGGCCGCGCCTGGCCGAGCACGGCTCCGGCGGCGTCGCGCAGGGCGACCGTGAGCGCAGTGCCGCGCCGCTGGTCGGTGCGGGCCCACACGGAGAACTCGTACGTGGCACCCTTCGTGACGGGAATCCCCGCGCTGTAGCCGGAGTTGGCGACGCCGTACCGGGCGTCGGAACCGGTGCCCCCGCCGTCGAGGTCCAGCCGCAGATAGCGGCGGTTCCTCTCGTTCAGCCGGCCCGTGTCGTCCACGACCCGGGCGCTGCCCGTCGCGCCGCCGGTGGCGGCCGGGGCCCACGCGGTCATCGGGGTGTACGCGCGGTTGTCCGCCGGGTCGAATTCGAAGGACCGGTTCTGCACCAGCTCCGCGTACAGCCCGCCGTCGGCCGCGCGGTTGATGTCCTCGTAGAAGACCCCGTACATCGAGTCGTCGATCTCGGGTCCTGGCCGGGAGCGGTCGAGCGTGAGCGTGTAGTCGGTGGGAACTTCGGGCGGGGGTGCCGGGGCGGCGCCGGAGGGCGGGGCTGCGGCGAGGGTGGCGGCCAGCAGCAGGCCGAGCGCGAGGGGGGTCCTTCGCTTGCGGGGGGACACGGGCGACTCCTGCGATACGTTCGATATATCGGACGGTGTACGGGATTTCGCTCGGAGAGGATCCATGTTCGAGTGCGGAGGGTCAACACCTGTGACAGAAAACGCTGTCCGGTCTCCGGAGCGGTGCTGTATCGCGGCACCCGCACGGAGTCCTCCGCGGCTTAGCATTGATCGTGTTCACCATCGGAGACTTCGCCCGGCACGGCCGGGTCTCGGTCCGCATGCTGCGTCACTACGACGCCACCGGGCTGCTGCACCCCGCCCGGGTCGACCCCTTCACCGGCTACCGCCACTACAGCGCCGCCCAGCTCGCCCGCCTCAACCGCCTCATCGCCCTCAAGGACCTCGGCTTCACCCTCGCGCAGGTCCGGGAGATCCTGGACGAGGAGGTCGGCGCTGCGGAACTGCGGGCCATGCTCCGGCTGCGGCAGGCCGAACTGGAGACGGAGATGAAGGCGGCGGCCGCCCGGCTGGTCCAGGTCGAGGCGAGGCTCCGGGCGGTCGAGAGCGAGGGGCGGATGTCCGCCCACGACGTCGTCGTGAAGAGCCTGCCATGCGTGAGGGTGGCCGAACTCACCGGCGTGGCACCGGACTTCTACAGTATCGGGCTCGTCATCCAGCCGCTGTACGACGCCCTGTTCCCCCTGCTCGCGCGGACCGGCATCGCACCGGCCGGACCCGGTATCGCTTACTACGAGGACGCCCCCGGCGGCGGCATCCTCGTCCACGCCGCCGTCCAGGTCACCGCCCCGGTGCGGGCCGTCGCCCCCGGCCGGGAGGACGGCGCGCTGCGTGTCGTGGACCTGCCACCGGTCGGGGAGGCGGCGACGCTGGTGCACCGGGGCCCGATGGATGCCGTCCTGCCGGCCGTCCAGACCCTCGCCCGCTGGATCGACACCCACGGCCACCGCTCGGCGGGCTATCCGCGGGAGATCAGCCTGGAGTGCCCGGAGAACCGTGACGAGTGGGTCACCGAGCTCCAGGAGCCGATCGCTCCTGCGTGAGTGCGGCGGTGCCTCCTGGCAGCCCGCCCTCCCCGGTCACCCGCCCTCCCCGGCCGTCGGCCCTCTCCGGTCGCCGGTGCTTCCCGGCCACCTGTGCTTCCTGGTCACCTGTGCTTCCTGGTCACCTGTGCTTCCTGGTCGCCGGTGCTTTCCGGCTGGGGGCCTCAGTCGAAGTAGGACTCGAGGGTGCCGCGCCGCCGTACGTCCAGCGTGGCGCAGTGGAACGAGCCGCCGAAGGCCGCGTAGTGCAGCAGGTCGCACGGGACCGGCTCGAAGCCCCACTTTTCCAGGGCGCGCAGCATCCCGGTGTGGTGGCGGTCCGCGATCACCCGCTTCTCGTCGAGCATCAGCACGTTCATATTGAGCCACTTGCCGCACATCGAGGTGAGGTTGAGCAGCCGGTCACGGATCGGCTCGGGCTCGGGCGCCACCAGCACGTCCCAGGAGCGCAGGACCTCGGGCAGCTCGTCGACGTCGATGTAGTCGGGATTGACCATCACCTTGCCGGGAGCCAGCAGCATGAACGTGGTGTCGATGTGCATGGGGGTGCGGCAGCGGCTCTTGATCTCGTGGATGCGGTAGGCGGGGCCGAGGTGACGGCGCAGCCACTCGATGCCCATCAGGTTGGTGACATTGCTGCGGGTGACGAAGAGGTCGCGTCCCGCGCGGACGAAATCCGCGGCGTCGAAGACCGGCTCGAACTCGGTGAGGACGTAGCGCATGGGCTCGCCAGGACCCGGCGGCCGGAAGTCCGCCTCGAAGAGCTCGTCGGTGAGCTGGGGCTTGGGGGCCGCCGTCCAGCGCGCGCCGCGCCGGAAGTAGTCCTTGAGGAGCGAACGGTAGGAGTGGGTCTCGAAGTACCGGCAGGGCCAGGCCATCGGGGTCTCGATGATCTCGTCACCGATGACCAGCATGCTGTCGCGCGGGCAGGTGTTGCAGAAGCCGCGCGATGACCAGTCCGGAGTGCTGAAACGCTGTTTGTGGTCCACCGCGTCCGGGCGGCGGACCGTCACGTCCAGCGACTCCAGCAGGGCGATGAAGCCGTCCAGCTCCCGCTGCGCGGGCCCGATGAGCCTGCGCGGGTACTTGAACCCGGCCGCGCGGCCCTGGAGCCGGGCCGCCCACGGCGGGATGTTGCAGGTGACGACCGGGTGGTCGGAGGGGATCGTCGCGCCCTCCAGCCGGCCGACGACGACTTCTTCCAAGGGGTCCCACTCGTTGTGCGAGCCGACCGGGGAAACGAGGGGTTCCGCGGTCCCGCCGGCCGTGGCGGACCCTGCTCCGAGCATGTTCTCTGCCGTCATGCCTCATCCGCCTTCGCTCACAGCCGACCGTGGGGTGATGCGGGGTTCCCGGGGTGCGGACTGCGGGTACCCGGGAGGCGGGGACGCACGCGGGTCCTGCGGAGGGATTTCCGTCCCTCCCTCCTACGGAGGACAGCGGCTCGCTCCTGTGGGGGAGGCCGTGCTCACTGCGCCGGGGGAGGGCCGTGCGGCAGACCCACCGCCATGATGACCGGCGTGACCAACGTGCGCCTGCCGGGCGGGGCCGTTGGGGTGAACCGCGGGGTGTGTGAGCACGCGCGCTGAGGCGGCGGGGGCGGGTGCGGTGTGCCCGCCCCCGCCCCCGTCCGGCCGTCACTTGTGGCGTGCCACCCACACCGCGGCGGCGACGCACGAGGCCGCGACCAGGAGTTCGCGGTTGTCGCGTGCCAGCCGCGCGCCGTGGGCCGTCCGCTGCCGTACCGGCTCGGGTGCCTTGTCCTCCCACAGCCGGCCGGCCCGGGAGGCCTGCACGCGCACCTGCCCGGCCGTTTCGGCCGCCCTGGTCCTGACCGGCTCCGGCAGCTTGTCCTGGGCCTGGTGCGCCAGACCGGCCGCCTTGGCCTTCAGCTCCCCGGCCTTGACGGCGGTCTGTTCCTTCAGCTCCCCGGCCTTGACGGCGGCCTGTTCCTTCAGCTCCCCCGCCTTGGCGGCGGCCTGCACCTTCACCTCAGTGGCCTTGGTCGCGGCCTGCTCCTTCACCTCGGCGGCCTTCTCCTGGGCGCGGGCCTTGACGTCGGCCTTGGCCGCCAGCGCCTCGACCGTCTCACCGAGCTCGGCGCGGGTCTGTTCGACCTGCTCGCGCAGTTCCTCGGGGCTCGCGGCGGTCTGTCCGTCGTCGGTGGGCTGGGTCATCGGTGTGCACTCTCCTTGATCTCGGCCACATCGGCCTTCACGTTCTCGATGGTCTGCTGCGGAGCGGGCGGTGAGGCCTGGCCGACCTGCTTCTTGCCGCTCATCGCCAGTACGGCGGCGATCACACCCAGAACCGCGGTGACGATCAGCGCCGCCGCCCACACCGGGAGGGGCACCGCCAGTGCGGCGATCGCGGTGGCGACCAGGGACTGCAGCATCAGGAAACCGACCACACCGGCTCCGCCGAACAGTCCGCCGCCCTTGCCGTACCGCTTGCCCTTCTCCTTCATCTCCGCCTGCGCCAAACGCAGCTCGCCCCGCACCAGCTCGGTCAGCTGCTGCGACGCCCGCTGCACGAGTTCGCCCAGCGGTTCGTGCGCCGGATCGTGCGCCGTTTCCTTCACCGGGCCGCCCACCGGTTCCCGTCCTGGGCCGTGCGGGGTGCCCGACTGCGTACTCGACACGACGATCACCTCCCATCCTGTCGTCCTCGCGCACCGGTCCGCCCTGCGGCGTCCCGGTTGTCCGTTCAGCCCGCGAGTACCCCGTACGGCCCGGTTCAGGACATGGGAGGGCACGAAGTTTGCGGAAACCCCGGCGGGGACGTGTGCGGGGCCCGCCCCACCCGGGCGGGCCCCGCACGCGTCCCCGCGGATCCACGGCATCACGGCCTTGCGGGCCGGCGCCGATCAGCCGGCCGTGGGCGTGATCATCTCCCGCAGTACCGTACGGAGATCCTCGCCCGGCATCGGCCGCAGCGCGCTGCTCAGGCGGTCCGCCCGGTAGTGCCAGTGGTGGTCGAGGTCCTGGTGGACCCGGTCCGCCTCGACGACCTCGCTGGTGCTGCCCAGCAGTGCGCGGAGCTCGGCCGTCAGCTCCGGCCAGCCGACGTGGCCGCTCACCGCGTTGGCGACGCCGTGCACGGGGGCGTCGAGGCACGCGGTCACCGCCCTGGCCAGCGCGGCGGCGTGCACCCACGGCGCGCCGTACCACTCGTGGCCGCCGGCGCCCGGTGCGGGCAGCATGATCGGGCGGTTGTTGAGCGCGGACTGGTAGAGCAACCCGGTGGCGCCCCAGCGGAGTTGGTCGCGGAGCCGGTCGTGCGCACCCCAGACGAGCGGTGAGCGCACGGCGCTCGCGCCGCCCCGGCCGCCGGTGCCGGCCGCACGCAGCAGGAGCTGCTCGCAGTCGGCCTTGGCCCTGCCGTACGGGCTCAACGGCTGCTGGGAGGGCGCCTCTTCGGCCACCTCGGTCTCCGCCGGGTGCCCGTACGCGTCGACGCTGCTGACGAAGACGAAGGGCCCGCTGTGCCACGCCTCCACCATCGCCCGCATGGCCGCCACGTCCACCTCGGGCCGGGTGAAGGTCGAGGCCGCGTGGATCACCGCGTCCGCCCCGGCCACAGCCGAGCGCAGACCGTCCAGGTCGCTCAGGTCGCCCTCCACGACCTCGATCCCGTCCCCGCCGGGCACCAGGTGCGCCGACTCCGGGCGGGCGAGCGCGAGCACCGGCCTGCCGAGTGCCGCGAGCTCGCGCAGCACGAACGCGCCGACGCCCCCCGTACCACCGGTGACCAGCACCGTTCCCGGGCGCTTGGTGCCGCGCGGAGGGGACGTACGTACGGCGGAGGCCGCACCGGTGGCCGCCGGGCGCTCCACCGCCTGCCGGGCCGCCGCGCGGGTGTCGAGGAGCGCGGTGAGGGCGCGCGGGGTGCGTGCCTCCATGACGTCGAGGCCGGTCAGCGGGAGTGCGAGCGCGGTGCGCAGCCGCTCGGCCAGCTGGACGGCGGCCAGCGAGTGGCCGCCCAGCGCGAAGAAGTCGTCGTCCGGTGCCGGGCGGCGGCCGAGGAGAGCGGCGAACCCGTCCGTCACGGCCTCGGCGCGCGGTCCGCGCGGTGCGGGGACGCCGGGCAGCCGGGCCGGATCCGGCGTCCCGTCCGCCCTGCGCGGCATGGCGTCGAGGAGCATGACCGTGAGGGGCAGCGCGTCCCGCTCGAGTACGGTCCTGAGCCCGGCGCGCAGCACGGCGGGCGTCGGCGCGCCGGTACGGTCCCGGTCCGCCATGACGGCGTACGCGAGCGGGGGCCCGCCGACGGTGTCCAGCACGGCGGCGTCCGCGACCTTGGGGTGGGCGAGGAGCGCCGTCACGGCGGGGTGCGCGGCAGGGGTGGCCGCGGGCCCACCCGCGATCCCTTCCGTCTCGGCCGACGTGGACACGACGGCCCCCTCGTGGCGCGTCCCGGGCAGCTCCGACAGTCGGCGGGCCGGGTCGGCCGCGACCTCGGTCAGCAGAGCGGCGAAGGACTGCCCCAGCGCCGCCCCCGTGGTGTCGTCCAGGGCGGCCCGCCCGTACTGCACCAGGCCCGCCGGGGCCCCGGTGTCCACCAGGCCGAAGGAGAGGTCGAACTTGGCTTCCTCCAGGGCCACTTCGATCGGCTCGGCGGACCGCATACCCGGCAGCCGCAGTGCGGTCGGCTCGCCCAGTACGTCGGACGTGACCCGGACGAGGGCGGTGCCGTCGCTGCCGCGCGCCGCCGCGCCGAGCCGCTCGGTGATGAGGTCGTACGGCACCTCCCGGTGCTGCTGCGCCTCCAGGAGCGCGTCCCGCACCCGCTCCACCAGCGAGCCGAAGGAGGGGTCGCCCGACAGGTCCACCCGGACCGGCAGGGTGTTCACGCACAGCCCCACCAGGCCGCGCATCTCCTGCCCCTCACGATGCCCCGCCGCGCAGCCGACGACCAGGTCGTCCTGACCGGTCAGCCGGTGCAGCGCGGCGAAAGCGCCGGCGAGCTGCACCGTGAACAGCGTGGCCCGGCGCGCCAGGCCCACCTCGCGCAGCCCTGGAAGCACCCCTTCCGCCAGCGGTACGAAGTGGCTCGCGGACGGGCGTACGGACAGGTCGGCGGGCGCCGCGCCGGGCCGCGGGAGCGCGGGCGGGGTGGCTCCGGCGAGCCGGCCTGCCCAGTGCTCCAGGCCCCGGGCGAGGCCCCCGTCGGCACGCTCGGCCGCCGCGTGCTCGCGCCGGGCGAAGTCCGCGTACTGCGGCGGCGACGCGTCGAGCTGCCTGGCCGGGACCGCGGTGCCCGAAGCGGCCGCGTACAGCAGTGCCAGTTCGTCCGCCACGGTCTCCAAGGACCCGCCGTCCACCGATATGTGATGGAACGTCAGCAGTACGGTGTGGTCCTCGGGGCCGTGCCGCAGGACCAGCGCGCGCGGCGTACTGCCCTCGGCCAGGTCGAAGGGCAGACGTGCCTCGGCGCTCAGCAGGTGGGACCAGTCGCCCGCCCCGTCCGTGTCCACCACCCGGAGGGGGAACGGGCGGGGGACGGCGACGGTCTCCTGGTACGGCACGTCGTCGCGCTGCCCGTACCGGGTGCGCAGGACCGTGTGCCGCTCGACCAGCGCGGTCAGGGCCTCGCCGAGCGCGTCCACGTCGAGCGGCCCGGCCAGCCGGGTCGCGAACGGCACGCTGTAGACGCCGCTGCGCCCGCCGAGCCGGTCCATCAGCCACATGCGGCGCTGGGCGTGCGAGAGGGGTGCGGGGCCGGACGTCGTCGCGTTCCGGTCCGGCCGCGGGGCGGCGGTACGGGTACGGGCCCTGGCCCGGCGCAGCAGCTCCTGCTGGAGGGCGGCGGAGGAGGAGTCAGTGGACATCGGAGTGCTCCGGCGCGTCGGGGGAAGGGACGGGGTGGGACGGGGGCAGGTGCGGCAGATCGGCGTGGGCGCTCAGCAGGGCGCGTTCCACCAGAGCGGCGTGCCCGGCCACGGTGGGGGCTGCGAAGAAGTCGGCGAGGGACACCTCGACACCGAGGTCCTCGCGCAGGTCGTCGGTGACGACGAGGGCGAGCAGGGAGTGCCCGCCGAGCGCGAGGAAGTCGTCCTCGGGGGAGGTCACTTCGCACTCCAGCGAGCGCGCCCACACCTCGGCCACGGCCTGCTGCAACGGGGTCAGCGGCTCGGTGCCGCCGACGGCCGTACCCTCTGCGGCCCCACCGCTTCCGGCTGGTGGCGCCGACACCGGGTCGAGCGCGGCGAGCGCACGCCGGTCCACCTTGCCGGTGGAGGTGAGCGGAAGACGTTCCACCACGGTCAGTTCGTCCGGTACCAGATGGGCGGGCAGCAGACCGGCGAGCCGGCCGCGCAGGGTTTCGGCGTCCGGCGTCGTACCCGCCGCCCCGACCACGAAGGCGGCGAGCCGCGCGTCGTCGGGGGCGGGCCTGCGCACCGTCACCGCCGCGTCGTCCACCTCCGGCTGGTGACGCAGCACGTGCTCGATCTCACCGGGCTCGATCCGGTGGCCCCGCACCTTGACCTGGTCGTCGGTGCGGCCGTGGTAGTCGAGGGTCCCGTCGGGCCGTACCGAGGCGAGGTCGCCGGTGCGGTAGAGCCGGCCGAGGGAGGGGTGCTCCACGAACCGTTCGGCGGTCAGCGCGGGCTGTCCCGCGTAGCCGTGGGCGAGCCGGGTGCCGCCGACCCAGAGTTCGCCCCGGGTGCCCGCCGGGACGGGCAGGCGGGCGTCGTCGAGCACATGGGCGGTTGCTCCCGCGACGGGGCGGCCGATGGGGACCTGGCCTTCGCAGTCCGCGTCGGTGACCCGGTGCGCGGTGGCGAAGGTCGTCGTCTCGGTCGGCCCGTACCCGTTGACCAGCTCCAGCCACGGGAAGGGCCGCAGCACCGAACGGGCGTGCTGCGCCGACAGTGCCTCGCCGCCCACCACCACCGTCCTGAGCAGGGCGAAGACCCGGGAGCGCCGGGCGGCCAGCTGGTGGAAGAGGGCGGTGGTGAAGAAGGCGACGGTGACGCCGTGCCGTTCCACCTCCTGGACCAGGTCTTCGAAGGACGGCCGCTCGGCGGGGCAGACCACGACGGCGGCGCCGTTCGCCAGGGCCACCCACACCTCGAACGTCGAGGCGTCGAACGTCGCGGGGGAGTGCAGCAGCACCCGGTCGCGCGCGGTCACCGTGACGTACGCCGGGTCCGTGACCAGCTCGGCGACGGCACCGTGCCGGACGGCCACGCCCTTGGGCCGCCCGGTGGACCCCGAGGTGAACATGAGGAACGCGGTGGCGTCCGGACCGGGGCCCGCGGACGGCCAGGGCGCCGCACCCTCGCCCATGGCGGAGTCCGCACCGGTGTCCTCCGCCGGGCTTCCGTGCGGCACCACGTCCGCGTCCAGCGCCAGGCTCGGTCCGATGCCCTCGGCCGCCGCCAGCAGGTCGCCGTCGCCGACGGTCAGGGTGGCCCCGGAGTCGGCGAGCATGGCCTCGGTCCGCGCGGACGGGTGGGCCGGGTCGAGCGGCACACACACCGCGCCCGCCCACCACAGCGCGAGCTGAGCGACGACGGTACGGGCGGAACGCCGCGTCAGCAGCGCCACGAGGTCCCCGGGACGCACGCCGTGCTCCTGGAGGAGGCCGCTCAAGTGGTGTGCCGCATGGGCGAGTTGGCGGTACGTGAGGGTGGTCTCGCCGTCGATCAGGGCCAGCGCGTCAGGTGTGCCGGCGGCCCGTGCGGCGAGCAGTCCTGGCAGGTCGGTGCGGTGCGGCCGTACGACGGCGGCCCGCAGCTCAGTGGGCTCAGGCACCCCGCACCTCCGCGCTGCGTGCCTGGGCGCACCGGGTGTCGAGCACGGCGGCGACCGCACGGAGGTCCCTCTGGCGCAGCATCTCCGGTGCGCGCAGCCGCACCCCGGTCTCCCGCTCGACGGTGGCCAGCAGCCGGGCAGCGACGACGGACGTGCCGCCGATGTCGGTGAAGTTGTCGTCCAGGGCGATGTCGGCGCGGGCGAGCAGCTGGCGGACGGTCCGCAGGACGAGCTGTTCGCTCGCGGTCGCACCCTCCGGTACGGCCTCGTCGTCCGTGACCGTGGGCGTCTCCCCTGCCGCGGCCGCCGGTGCGGCGTCGTCGGTCTCCCGTGCCAGCAGTGCCGTCCGGTCGACCTTTCCGTTGGCGTCGAGGGCGAAGGCGTCCACGATCCGTACTGCCGAAGGCACCGCCTGCTCGGGCAGCCAGGCGCGTACCCCGGCCAGCAGCGCGTCCGGGTCCGGCGCGGTCGCGGCGTCGGCGGCCGCGGTGACGTAGGCGACGAGGCGTGCCCGGCCCTCGCTGTCCCGGGGTGCCACGACGACCGCGCTGAGTACGGCCGCGTCCTGCTCCAGCGCCGCCTCGACCTCGGCCGGTTCGATCCGTACGCCACTGATCTTCACCTGGTCGTCGAGCCTGCCCAGGAAGTCGAGAGCGCCGTCGGCCCGCATCCGGACCCGGTCGCCGGTACGGTACATCCGCTCCACCCCCGCCTCCGGCGGGAAGGCGTCCGCGGGCGGTGCGGTGAACCGTCGGGCGGTGAGCTCGGCGTCGAGATAGCCGAGCGCCAACTGGGCCCCTCCGATGAGCAGTTCGCCGTCCGTGCCGCGCGGCACGACCCTGCCTTCGGGGTCGGTGACCGCGAGGTGCACGCCCGGCAGGGGCCCGCCGATCGGCGGCGCGGTGTCCTCGTGCACGTCGGCGTCGGTGGCCCGCATGACGTGGGTGGTGGTGACGACGGTCGCCTCGGCGGGCCCGTAGGCGTTGTGCACGGCGGCGGTCACGTCCGGGCCCGGGCGGCGGCGCATCCGGTCGCCGCCGACGACGAGGTGCCGCAGCACCAGGTCCTGCGGCCAGGGGCGGTCGAGGAGGGGCTCGGTCATCGGGGTGGCCGTCACCGCGACCGTCACTCCCGCGTCGCGCCACCAGTCGGTGAGCGCGCTCGGGTCCCAGCGGACGGCGTCCGGGGCGGGCACCAGCGCGGCACCCGAGGTCAGACCGGCCCACAGCTCCATCACGTGCGGGTCGAACGCCACACCTATGAGCAGGGACTGCCGGTCGCCGGGGCCAAGACCGGTCTCCTCGCGGTACCAGGCGAGCAGGGCGGCCAGTGCGGGCTCGGCGACCGCGACGGCCTTGGGCCGCCCGGTGGAACCCGAGGTCAGTACGGCGTACAGGGACCCGGAAGGGGCCGGAAGGGCGCCCGCCGCCGGTGCCGTGAAGGCGGCGACCACCTCGGGCACCGCGTTCACGCCCTCAACGGGGAGCGGCAGTTCCACGAGCGCGGGCGCGGCGACATCCGGGTGCTCGTCGAGCGGGGCGGCCGGCAGGACGTCCGGCGCGCCGATCAGACACACCACACCGACGTCCTCGCCGACCGCGGCGAGACGGCGCTCGCCGGGACGCGGGCCGAGCGGCAGACAGACCGCGCCTACCCGGGCGAGCGCGACAGCGCTCACCACGAGGGCGGCCGAACGGTCCAGGCAGACCCCCACCAGGTCACCGGGGCGGATCCGGCCCTCCCACGCCCGTACGACGGCCTCAGCGGCCTCGTCGATCTGCCGGTACGTCCACGAGTGCTCCCCGTCGACCACCGCGTGGGCGTCGGGGGTGCGGCGCACCCACTCCTCGTAGCGGGAGAGGACACCGCCGACCGGGGCGAGGTCGAGCGGCTTGCCCTGTACGACACTTGGCGTCTTCACCTGACGTACCGTCATTTCCTGGTCGAGTGTCTCGGTCATCGTGACTCCGTCGGTGCGGTCGGTGCGGTGGTGGCGGACGTGGCGTTCGTGGCGGTGAGGGCGCGGGCCTGGTCGGCGAGCACCGGGTTGCGGAAGAGCAGCCGCAGTGGCGGGCGTTCGCCGAGGCGCGGCTCCAGCCAGGCGGCGAGCTGCGCGGCGAGCAGGGAGTGGCCGCCCACGCGGAAGAAGTGCGAGCCCTCGTCGAAGCGGCCGTGCCCGAGCACCTCGCGCCAGCCTTCGGCGAGCAGTGCCACGGCGGGGTCGGCCGACCGGGTGAGGTCGGGGGCGGTCTCGGGCGCCGCTTCGGACATTCCGCCGTGCACGTCGTCCGTCGCCTCCGCCACGTCCACCGGTTCCAGCTCGGCGGCCAGCCGGGCCAGCGCGGCCCGGTGGGGCTTGCCGCCCGGCAGCGTGGGCATGCTGTCCAGCCGCACCCAGCGGCCCGGCACCAGCGCCCCCGGCAGCCTGCCGCCCAGCGCGCTGTGCAGCGCCTGCTCGTCCCAGGCACCGTCCAGGTCCGCGGTACCGGCACCCTCGCCGCCCGCACCGCCGCCCGTCCCCGTACTCTCCAGGAAGCCGACCAGGCGCGGGCCCCCGGCCGACGACCGGTCGAGGACGACGGCGCAGGACCGGCCGCCCAGGACCGCCGACGCCGCGGCCTCCACCTCCTCCAGCTCGATGCGGTAGCCGCGCAGCTTGATCTGGTTGTCCCGCCGCCCGAGGAACCGCAGCAGGCCGTCGGTGCCCCGGAAGCCGAGGTCACCGGTCAGGTAGACGCGTTCGCCGCCGAGCGCGGGCACGTGCACGAAGCGCGCGGCGGTGGCCTCCGCGTTGCCGGCGTACCCCTCGGCCAGGCCCGCTCCGGAGATGGCCAGTTCGCCGACCGCACCGTCGGGCAGCGGGCGCAGACCCGGGTCGAGCACGTGGACGCGCTCGCCCGGCAGTTCGGTGCCGAGCGGGATCTCCGCCCCGTCGGCCAGGGTGGCCGGGTCGATCTCGTGCACGGTGGAGCTGACGGACGCCTCGGTCACGCCGTAGGCGTTCAGCACCCGGACGTCCGTGTCGGCGCCCGTGCCCGTGTCGGTGAGGAAGTCGCGCATCACGTCCGCCGGGATGCGCTCCCCGCCCAGCACCAGGAGCCTCGGCGCCCAGCGGCCCTCCCGCAGCGCGGGTCGCAGGTCCTCCTGGGTGGCGAGGAAGTAGCTGGTGGGCAGGTTGGCGACGGAGACCCTGGCGGCCGTGAGGAGAGCGCCGAGTTCCGCGCCGGTGGGCACCTCGATCTCGGGCACCACCAGACAGGCACCGGCGTACAGCGACGGCAGCACCTCTTCGAGCGCCACGTCGAACGACGGCTGCGCGAACAGCAGCACCCGGTCCCCGGCAGCCAGCGCGAACCGCTCGGTGATCCCGGTCAGGTACGCGCCCAGGGCACCCCGGCCGACCGCGACGGGCTTGGGGACACCGGTCGAGCCGGAGGTGTGGATGACGTACGCCGCCGAAGGCACGGCCGCGGCCGGTGCGGCGGGCGGCAGTACCGCGTCCCCGACCGAGCCGGCCGGCAGTCCGGCCCGCACCGCCACCTCCCGTACGTCCGCCGCGGCCGGGCCGGCGGGGACGAGCACCAGTGCCGGGCCGAGCCTGCCCAGCAGCAGCTCCAGCCGGGCCGCGGGGTCGGACGGCGACAGCGGGCAGTACACGGCCCCGGTCCGCAGACAGGCGAGCAGCGTCACCACCGAGTCCACCCCGCGCGGCAGCACCGCCGCGACCGGCTGCCCGGCCGACACCCCGGCGGCCGTCAACCGCTGTGCCAGGTCGGTCACTTGCTCGTTCAGCTCGCCGTAGGTGATACGGCGGGCGCCGATCAGCAGGGCGGGCAGCGAGGGGTCCTGTGCGACGACGAGGGCATCGAACGGATCCCCGCCGGGCACGCCCTGCGGGGACACCTCCGGGACGGTTGCCGCGCCCGTCGACCGCACGGTCTCCGCGCCCGTCGATCGCACGTCCTCGGCACCTGTCTCCCGTACGTCCTCCGCCGAGGAGACTGCCGCCGCCGGGGGCGCGAGTTCCGCCAGTACGGTGCCGGGCGCGTCCAGATAGGCCCGCAGCAGATCGAGGAACCGCCCGGCCAGCAGCCGCGCCACCTCCTCGCCGAACAGATCGGCGTCGTAGTCCCACACCATCGTCATGCCCGCCGCGCCGTGCCGGGGGCCCACCCCGCGCCGGTCGTCGGGCAGCAGGACCACATCGAGGTCGAAACGGGTGGTGCCGGTGTTGAAGCCCTCGAACAGAGTGACCTCAAGACCCGGCACCTCCAGGTCGGGCAGCACCGCGTCGTGCGCACTGAACATCACGCCGAACAGCGGGTTGTCCGCGCCCGAGGTGTGCAGCCCCAGCGCGCGGGTCAGCTCCTGCACCGGCACCTCCTGGTACGGCAGAGCCCGTACCAGCGTGTCGGTCACCTCGTCCATCGTGTCCTGGGCGGGCGCGTCCGGGTCCAGCCGCAGCCGCAGCGGGATGGTGTTGACGAACATCCCGACCGCGTCCTCGAAACCGGGCGGACGGTTGCCCACGGCGGTGCCCACCACCATCTCGGCGCGCCCGCTGTGTCGCCGCAGCAGCTCGGCGAACAGCCCGAGCAGCGTGGCGAACGGGGTCAGCCCGCGCTCCCTGGCATGGGCGCGCAGCCGCTCCGCGAGGTCGGCGCCGATCGACTGGCGGAGCTGTCCGCCGTGGTGACGACGCCGGGCACCGGGCCGGGTCACCCCGGGCAGCGGCATGTCGAACGTGGCGTCGGCCAGCTCGGCCGTCCAGAACTCCAGGCCGGCCCGCACCTCCTCGGCGTGGGCCGGGCCGGACTGCGCGCGGACGTGGTCGGCGTACGAGGAGGCGGGCGGCAGCACGTCGTGCGTGCCGCCCTCGCCCAGCACCTCGGCGCGGTAGACGCCGAAGACGTCGGCGAGCAGGATCGCGAACGAGTGCCCGTCGTGGATCAGATGGTGTTCCACGTGCACGAGCCGGTGGTGTTCCGGGGCCATCCGCACCAGCGTCCAGCGCAGCAGCGGCGCCTCGAAGGTGTCGAGCGGGCTCTCGGCCTCGGCCCGCAGCAGCTTCGCGAACGCCGCCTCGGGATCCGGCTCCTCGGAGAGGTCGACGGTGTTCAGCCGGGGCGGGCAGTGGTCGGCGACCCGCTGCCCGGGCATCGCACCGGGCAAGGCCACGAGTTCCAGCCGCAGGCCGGGGTGGCGGGCCAGGGTGGCGGCGAGCCCCTTGCGCAGGGCGTCCGTGTCGAGGGTGCCCCACAGATCGAGGGAGGCGGTGAAGTTGTACGCGCGGCTGCCCGGCTGCACTTGCTCGTGCAGCCAGACGATCTCCTGCGAGGAGGAGAGGGGGAGCATGGCGATCCCTTGGGTTGTCGGGTCGAAGGTGGTGAAGGGGCGGGGGTACGGTCGTGCCCGCCGCCCGGCGGTGCCCCGGCCGGCCCACGGATCGCGCGGGCCGCCACCGGGCTGTGCGGTGTCGAAAGGTTCCGGAACGACCGGGTCCGCAAGGACGCCGGCCACGGCTGGACGCGTACGTCCTCAGGTGCCTGGCCGAATGCCCGGCCGGAGGGGCCCGGACGAAGACGTCTAGCCGACGGGCAGCGCGGTCCGCAGCTCCCCGCACAGCGCGGCGAAGGCGTCCTGCGCCAGGTCGTCGTCGAGCACGGCGCGGTCCCACACCATCCGCAGCTGCACCTCGGGGCCCTGGACCACCGAGACGGCGAAGGGGGCGCGTACGGCCCGGCCGTCCACCTGCACCTCACGCCCGGTGGTGCCGCCCAGCCGCAGGGCAGGGCGGCGCCGGGCGTCGTCCACGGTCAGCAGCCCGTCCAGCTGCCCCGACCAGCGGGAGCCCGCCGCGCGGGCGGCGCGTACGACGTCGTCGAAGGGGGTGTCGGCCCGGTCCAGGTCGTCCCACCACTGGGTGGCGGTCAGTTCCGGAGCCGGCCTGAGGGCGTCGGTGGCGGCGGGGAAGGCCACCGTGTTGAGGAAGCAGCCGAGCACGGGTGCGGCGGCCGCAGGCCGTCCGCCCCACGGGTAGCCGACCGCCGGGACGTGCCCCGTGCCGTACAGCACCCGGGCCGCGGCCCGGCAGGCGTCGAGCAGCGAGGAGAACGGCAGCCCCGACTGGTCCGCGCGGAGCAGCGCGTCCGCCGCGCCCGTCGGGAGCACACGGCCGGCCGCGCGCCGCTCGGAAGGCTTCGGCGCCCGCTCGTGCACCGTACGCAGGCGCTCGCCCCAGTACGCGAGCGCGTCGGGGGAACTCGCCCGGTGCTCGGCGTCGAGCTGGAGCAGGACGGCCTCCCGGTAGGCGGCGAGTTCGGCGGCCACCTCGGCGGGCGACGCGTCGGCGGGGCCGAGCCGGTCCCGGTAGGCGGCGCCCAGCTCCTCGACGATGCGGGCGAGGGACTGGCCGTCGCAGGCGGCGTGGTCGAGTACGACCGCGAGCACCTCCTCCGCCGGACCCGCACGGTCCCCGCCGTCGCGCTGCGCGGAGAAGTCCGGCTGCGCGGGGAAGTCCGGCTGCGCGGGGAAGTCCGGCTGCGCGGGGAAGTCCCGCTGCTCGGGAAGGTCGCGCTGCTCGGGAAGGCCGCGGTGCTCGCGGAGGTCCCGCTGCTCGTGGAAGTCCCGGAACCCGGGGAGTTCCCGCTCCGCGTTCCCCCGCGCGAGGAACAGCCGCAGCGGCGGCCCTTCGGCGGACCATGCGCCCATCGTCCGGCGCAGCGCGTCGTGCACGTCCTCACCGGGGGCGCAACTCACCGTTTCCACGGGGATGCTGGGCTCCTCGGGACGCAGCACCGGGGTTCCCCGGACCACATGTGCCTGCGACCGCAGCGCGGGATGTATCGCGGCGATGTACTGCGCGGCGGCGCGCAGCCGCCCGGTGTCGACGGTGCCGCGCGGAAACGCGAAGAACATCGGGACGGTGTCGGGCCGTCCTGCCGGGTCCATGGCACGGACCAGGACGAAGCGGCGCTGGGCCCCGGTGACGGGCAGCAGCCCCGCCCCCCGGCCGTCCGTGCCGCCTTCGCCGGCTGCGGCGAGACGCTGATAACGGGTCAGGTACTGACCAGTGATGCTGGAGTGCACGTGATCCTCTCTCGGAGTGGGACCTGCGGAAAGAAACGGAATGCGCGGGGAAGGGGGAGGGGGGAGGGCGCAGCCGGGGGATGGCCGTCGCGGCGGTGGGCGACGGTCCGGCCGCACGTCAGTCGGAAGTGACGGGTTGCGCCACTGGCGCGTCCTCGGGGGCGGTGGCCGGCAGGTCCCGCATCTTCCGCAGCGGGGACAGGATCAGCGGCAGCGGTACGAGGAGGAAGCCGGCCGCGCACACCCACAGCGCGGACCGGGCGCCGAGGCCCTCCGCGACCGCCCCGCCGACGAGGGCGCCCAGCGGGAGGGTGCCCCACATCATGAACCGCAGGGTGGCGTTCATCCGGCCCAACAGCCTTGGCGGGCACAGCATTTGGCGGAAGCTCACCTGGGCGACGTTGTAGACGACCGCACCGAAGAAGACCACGCCGGACGCGACCGCGAACAGGGCGGCTCCCGCGTCCTTGCCGGACAGCGGCCACAGCAGTGCGAAGGGGCCGGTGACCAGCGGCGCGAGCCAGATGACCCGGGCCTGCCCGGTCTTCCGGGCGATGGGCCCCGCGCACAGTGCGCCGGCGAGCCCGCCCACGGCGGACGCCGACAGCATGAGCCCCAGGATGCCGGGCTGCAGGCCGAGCACCCGCACGAGGAAGACCGTCTGGGTCGCCATCAGGATCGCGCTGAAGAAGTTGCCCAGCGCGGTCGTGCCCGCGATGACCCGCAGCAGCGGATGGCCGAGCACGAAGCGCAGCCCCTCCGCGACGTCCTTGCGCAGCGACGCCCCGGGCACCGGCTCCGGCTTGCTCTCCGGCTTGCGGATCGCCATCAGGAACACTGCCGAGATGGCATAGCCGATCGCGTCGGCCACGATCGCGAGGTGCGCCCCGACGAGCTGCACCAGCCCGCCGCCGAGCCCGGGACCTGCCACCTGGGCGGACGAGCGGACCGTCTCCAGGGCTCCGTTGCCTGCCACCAGCTGTTCCCTGGGCAGCAGTTGGGGAAGATAGCTCTGGTGTGCCACGTCGAAGAAGACCGTGGCCACCCCGGTGATCAGCGCCACCACGTACAGCTGGCCCATCGTCAACACGCCGCCCACCGCGGCCAGCGGCACGCTCGCCATGGCGGCGGCACGGACCAGATCGGCCCGGATCATCAGCGCCCGCTTGCGCATCCGGTCCACCCAGGCGCCGGCCGGCAGCCCGATGAGCAGGAAGGCGGCGGTCTCGGCCGCGGTGAGCAGTCCCACCTGGAAGGCGGGGGCCTTCAGTTCGAGTACGGCCACGAGCGGCAGGGCGACCAGGGTGACTTGGGCGCCGACCTGCCCGGCCGCCGCTCCTGCCAGCAGCAGGCGGAAGTCACGCAGGCGGAGCAGGCCGCCGGAAGCGGCTCGTGGCGAGGAGGACATGCGCAAGACCTTCACCAAGCGAAGATCAAGAGTCAAAACAAAAGGGAGACTTCCAGTCGAATATCCGGCTGCTGCGCCCAAGTTCCGCAAATTTTATGGCAGATACGGGCGACCAGCAGATGAACTGCGTCTCCCCGAGGATGAGATGTGAGCAGACCTTCACTACTCCTGCCGGAGTTCACCGTGTGCGCGGACCCTCCCAGGTCACCGGCACGCACGTATGTCCGAAAACAGGCCCTCCAGACGGTACGACGTCCGCTCCGGGAACCCCAACCGCCATAGTCGCGTCCCGAGTTGACCGAACCGCCACCCTGTGTGGCGGTTCGAACCGTTCGGGACGGGGTGCGGACCCTGTATGCCCCTGTATGCCCCGGGGCGCCGCCGGTAACTGTGCCGACGGCGCCCCGGTCGCTCCGGCGGGTGCCGCTCAGCGGGTGGGGCCGTTCCGGTCGTCACCCTCGTGCGGGTGCGTCGACTCGTCCGGGCTCTGCCAGGAATCGGCGCCCGCCTGCGGGTGGTGGGGAAGATCCGTCCGCTGGCGGGAGACGCGCCTGCTGCCCCACCAGAAGGCGATGAGCAGGACGAGGGCGATGAGGACGCCGATCACCAGGATCCACAGCACGGGGGACCCCTCTACGGCGAGTGGGCTGAGGACTTCACGGCTCGGAATGTTCACCCAGTGCGCCTACCACCGGGAGGGGCCCGGCTACCGCTCATCGTCCGCTGCCCCCCGGATGGCGCACCCTCCACCCGCGTGGCAGGCCCGTCCGGGGCGCCGGCTCCTGTGCCGTTGGTCCGGACGGGGCTCCGGCTCCTGTGCCGTCGGCCCCGCACCCCGGGTGCGATGTTACCTGTGAGTTCCGCACGGGTGGATGGTGACAGCTGTGACTGTCCGGGCCCTCCGCCGCGTGACAGATTCGGTGCGTTGTCAGGGCCACACCGAGCACGGGGAAGCGAGGGAGGGCGCGTGAACAAGGGATACGCCGTCTTCTGCGACGCGGACCGGCACTTCTACGACGCGCCTCACCGGGCCGACACCACCCCGGCACGTCACGGTGCGCCCGGCGAAGCCGGACCGCAGCACGCCCCCGCAGCAGCCGAGGGCCGGCGCGGACTGTACGCCGCCGCCCTGCTCCCGGTGCCCGAGGGCTGGCAGCGGCACCGCTCGGGGGACTGGCTCGCACTGCGTCCCGTGGACGGCCGGCTGCCCTCCCAGGGCTGGAAGATCCATGTCTCGGCCTGTCTGGACAACGCCGAATCGGTGCTGGCCCGGGTCATGGACTACTGCGTGCCGCGCAACATCGCCTTCAAGTTCGTACCGAGCCGGTACCTGCTGCACACCCGCAACGCCAAGTACGCCGACCGCACCGCCAGTGGCAAGTTCGTCACCGTCTACCCGGCCGACGACACCCAGTGCCGGAGCATCGCGGCCGACCTCGACGCGCTGCTGGCCGGTGAGGAGGGACCGTACATCCTCAGCGATCTGCGCTGGGGAGCCGGCCCCGTACACCTGCGGTACGGCAGCTTCACCCGGCGGCACTGCTACGACGAACAGGGCACCCTGCAACCCGCGTTGGAGGCTCCCGACGGCACCCTGGTGCCCGACGTGCGCGGCCCCTCCTTCCGCACCCCGGACTGGGTGACCACGCCGGAATGGCTGCGTCCGCATCTGGCGGCGCGGTCGGCGGCGAGCGTCGCCGACCTCCCGTACACGATCGAAAAGGCCCTGCACTTCTCCAACGGGGGCGGGGTCTACCTCGGCAGGGACACCAGGACCGGGACGCAGGTCGTCCTGAAGGAAGCCAGGCCGCACGCGGGGCTGGCGGCCGACGGGGCGGACGCGGTCGCCCGTCTCCAGCGCGAACGCCAGGCACTGGAGAAACTGTCGGGACTGGGCTGCACACCCGAGGTGCTGGACACCTTCGTCCTCGGCGAACACCACTTCCTGGTGATGGAATTCATCGAGGGTAAACCCCTCAACTCCTTCTTCGCCCGCCGCCACCCGCTGATCGAGGCGGATCCGGCACCCGAGCGGCTGGCCGAGTACACCCGGTGGGCGCTGCGCATCCACGGTCTCGTCGAGGAGGCGGTGGCCGCCGTGCACGGGCGCGGGATCGTCTTCAACGACCTGCACCTGTTCAACGTGATGGTCACCGAGGACGAGTCGAAGGTCGTACTGCTGGACTTCGAGGCCGCCCTGCCCGGCGCCGAGAACCGGCGGCAGACCGTCGCCAACCCGGCCTTCGTGGCCCCCGCCGACCGGCGCGGCTTCGACGTCGACCGGTACGCGCTGGCCTGCCTGCGCCTCTCCCTCTTCATACCCCTGACCAGCCTCCTCGCCCTGGACCGTGCCAAGGCGGCGCACCTGGCGGAGATCGCGGCGGGCCAGTTCCCGGTCGCTGAATCCTTCCTGCGGGAAGCAGTGACGGAGATCCTGCGGGAGCCCGGGCCGGAGACCGGGCGGGAGCCGGAGGCCGAAGCCGTGCCGGAGCCGGTGGTGCAGGGCAGGACCCCGCTCGACCGAGCTGCGCACGCCGGGAGTGCGTCCGGCCGCGGGCCCTACCTTCCCGTGCAGCCCGGGGACTGGCCGCGCAGCCGCGACTCCCTGGCCGGCGCGATCCTCGCCTCCGCCACGCCTGGCCGCGAGGACCGGTGCTTCCCCGGCGACATCGCGCAGTTCGGCACGGCGGGCGGCGGACAGAGCTTCGGGTACGGGACGGCGGGCGTGCTGTACGCGCTGCACGCCAGTGGCGCCGGGCGCTACGAGGCGGGCGAGGAATGGCTGCTCGCCCGCACCAAGGAACCCGCCTCGGGCACCCCGCTCGGCTTCTACGACGGCCTCTCCGGCCTCGCCTGGACCCTGGACCTGCTCGGTCACCGTGCCCGCGCCCTGGAACTCGCCGAACTCGCCCTCGCCCAGCCCTGGGAGGACCTCTCCCCGGACCTGCACAGCGGCCTCGCCGGATTCGGACTCGCCCTCGACGCACTCGGTGCCTCCACCGGCGAGCCCGCGCTGCACGACGCGGCGCTGCGCTGCGCCGAGCTGATCGCCCGTCCCCGGCCCGAACCGGCCAGGGCAGGGCTGCTGCACGGGAACAGCGGCGGCGCACTCCTCCTCCTGCGGCTGTACGAGCGCACCGGGGACACCGCCCTGCTCGACCACGCCGCGAACGCGCTCCGCCGCGACCTGGCGCGCTGCGTACGCGGTGCCGGCGGCGCGCTCCAGGTGAACGAGGGCTGGCGCACCATGCCCTACCTCGGCGCGGGCAGCGTCGGCATCGGGATGGTGCTCGACGACTTCGCCGCGCTGCGGCCCGCCGCCCACGGGTCCGGCGCCGGGGACGCGGACTTCGAGGACTTCGAGCGGGCGCGGCGGGAGATCGTGGCCGCCGCCCAGGCGACCTTCTACGCGCAGCCGGCCCTGTTCCGGGGCGCCGCCGGCATGGTGCTGCACCTGAGCCGCACGACCGTGGGCGGCCCCGGCACCCGGCCCGCCGACGTACACCGGCAGATCGACGCGCTGGCCTGGCACGCCGTGCCCTACCAAGGCCGCCTCGCCTTTCCCGGCGAGCAGATGATGCGCCTTTCCATGGACTTGGCGACCGGCTCCGCCGGTTGCCTGCTGGCCCTGGCGGCCGCGTGCGACGAGACACCGGACGGCGCGCCGCCGTCCGGTGGGGAACCGTCCGGCGAGGGCGGGACGACCGCCGCGCAGCTGCCCTTCCTGCCGCCGCTCCGGCGGCCCACGAGCCGGCCCCTTCCCGGGGCCGTACAGAAACACACCGTCCCCAATGAGAGGAAACAACATGAGCGTTCTTGACCTCCAGTCGATGGAGACCCCCAAGGAAGAGGCGTTCGGCGACGTCGAGACCGGCAGCCGCGCGAGCCTGCTGCTCTGTGGTGACAGCAGCCTGAGCGTCACCACCTGTAACTAAGCGCCGACGCCCGCGCTGGGCGGACACCCGTACAGGGCGGACGCCCGCGGCCGGGCCCCGCACGGAACTTCTCCGTGCGGGGCCTGCGGCGTGCCCGGGCGGAACCCCTGCGCAACCATGCGGACCCACGGATGCGGCGGACGGAGGAAAGAGGGTGCGTACGTCCCCCACGAAGACGGCGGGTCCGAGCGGACCGCGTTCCGCGGCGCCCGGCGACCGGCTGCTGCTCACCATGGCCCGGCGCAACAAAGGCCGCGCGGCAGGGGTGTTCGCGACGTCCGCGCTCGGCGCCGGGGCGGCCGTGGCGCTGCCCGCCGTGGTCGGGCGCACCCTTGACCTGCTGCTGGCCCGCGACCCGGCGGCCGGACGGTGGCTCGCGCTCTGTGCCGTACTGGTGGCCGCCGAAGTACTGCTGGAGGCCACGGAAGCCCTGTTCACCGGCACCGCGCAGGCCCGCTCGACGGCGTGGCTGCGCACGCGCGGCATCACCCGGCTGCTCGCCGCCGCACCCCGGCCCGCCGCCGCCCGCTTCCCACCCGGCGATGCCGCGACCCGGCTGGCCGCGAACGCCACCGAGGCCGGGGCGGCGCCCGGGGCCGCCGCGGGCCTCCTCGCCGCCCTGCTCGCCCCCGCCGGTGCGCTGGCCGCGCTGGTGCTGGTGGATCCGTGGTGCGCCCTGGCCTTCGCGGCCGGACTGCCGCTGCTCCTGCTGGTGCTGCGCGCGTTCGCGGCCGGCTCCTCGGACAGCGTGGCCCGCTACCAGCAGGTGCAGTCCACGCTCGCCTCGCGGCTGGCCGAAGCCCTGGACGGTGCCCGCAGCATCGCCGCCGCGGGCACCGTCGCCCGTGACCGCGCCCGGATCCTCGCCCCGCTGCCCGAGCTGGGCGTCCAGGGAGAGCGCATGTGGAAGGTGCACGGCCGGGCCGTGGCCCGCAGCGGGGTACTCCTGCCGCTCCTCACCACGGCCGTGGTGGCGGTCGGCGGCTTCGGGGTGGTGGCGGGCCGGATGAGCGTCGGCGAACTCCTCGCCGCCTCCCGGTACGCGGCGCTCGCCGCGGGGATCGGCGCCGTGGCCGGACTCCTGGGCACGCTGGTGCGCAGCCGTACGGCCGGACGCCGGGCGGCACAGGTGCTGGGACTGCCCGAGGTGCCGTACGGCAGGCGGCGGCTCCCCGCGGCCGGGACGGCGGACGCCCCGGCGCCCGGCACCCTGGAGCTGCGCGGAGTGGGCCTCCTCCAGGACGGGAAACGTGTGCTCGGCGGGGTGGACCTGGTGGTGCCCGGGGGAACCACCGTGGCCGTCGTCGGCCGTTCGGGGGCGGGAAAATCCTCGCTGGCCGCGGTGGCGGGGCGGCTGTGCGACCCGGACGAAGGGGCCGTGCTGCTGGACGGAGTACCGCTGCCCGAGCTGCCCGAGGACGAGTTGCGGCGCTCGGTCGGGTACGCCTTCGAGCGGCCGGTGCTCTTCGGGGACTCGCTCGGCGCGGCGCTCGCGTCGGGTGCGCGGACCGCCTCGGCCGGGGAGGTGCGGGCGGCGGCGGTGTCCGCGGGGGCGGACGAGTTCGTGGTGCGGCTGCCCCGGGGCTACGACACCCCGCCCGACGAGGCGCCGTTCTCCGGAGGCGAGCTCCAACGCCTGGGACTGGCACGGGCGTTCGCGCACCCGGGCCGACTGCTGATCCTCGACGACGCCACCTCGAGCCTGGACTCGGCGACGGAACGCAGGGTCGAGGAGGCGCTCGCCCGGGACCTCGGCCCCCGCACCCGCCTGGTCGTCGCCCACCGGCTGTCGTCGGCGGCCCGGGCGGACGTGGTGCTGTGGCTTCAGGAGGGGCGGGTACGGGGAACCGGCACGCACCGCGACCTCTGGCGGCAGAGCGCCTACCGGGAGATCTTCGCGGCGGGAGGGGGAACGTGAGCCGGGACGCGAGGGGGCCGAAGGGTACGGGCGGGCAAGCGGGGAGTGCGGGTAGGGGCGGGGGAGAGGTGAGGGAGCGGGCGCCGGGGCGCCTCGCGGAGGCACGGCGCTTCTTCGGGCGGCGGCGCGGGGTGCTGCTGCGCCTCGCGGGATGGTCGCTGGTGGAGGCGGGTCAGACCTTCCTGGGCGGCTACTGCTTGGCGCAGGCGCTGGACCGGGGGTTCCTGGCGGGGCGGGGCGGCGTGGGAGCGGCCTGGCTGACGGTGGCGGCTCTGGCGATCCTTGCCGGCGGCCCGGTGGCGCGCGGGGTGTTCGCCCAGCTCGCCGCGCTGGTCGAACCGTTCCGGGACGGCCTGGTCCGCCGCGCCGTCGACCAGGCCCTGTGGCGGGCCACGGGGGGTGCGGGGGAGTCCGGCGTGGGGCAACCCGCTGGGGCGCCCGTGGCCTCCGGGCACTCCGAGGGCTCTCGGGGCTACGGGGGCTCCCGGGGCTCCAGGGGTTCAGCGGACTCCCGGGCTTCCGCGCGCTCCGGGGGTTTCAAGGGCTCTGGGGGCTCCGTGCGCTCCTGGAGCTCCGGGAGCGCGGTTTCGCGGCTGGCGCACCAGACCGAGATCGCCCGGGACAGTTTCGCCGGGCTGGTACTCACCGTGCGGTCGTTCGTGTTCACGGCGGTGGGAGCGCTGGGCGGGATGCTCGCGCTGGCTCCGGAGCTGCTGCTGGTCGCGCTGCCTCCGCTGGTGCTCGGGCTCGGGCTGTTCGGTGCGACGCTGCGTCCGATGGCCGCGGCCCAGCGGACCTTCCTCGACGCGGACGAGGAGTTCACCGAACGGGTACGGCACGCGGGCGCGGGCCTGCGCGACGTGGCCGCCTGCGGAGTGCGGGCGGAGGTCGGGGCCCATGCGGCCGAAGCGGCCCGGACCGCGCGCCGGGCCTCGTACGTGCTGGCCCGTTGGTCCGCCCTGCGCACGCTCGCCCTGGGCATCGCCGGCCAGCTCCCTCCGCTGCTCCTCCTCCTGGCGACCCCGTGGCTGCTGGACCGGGGGCTCACTGCCGGTGTCCTGACGGGCGCGCTGACCTACCTCGTACAGTCCCTGCTGCCCGCGCTGCACACGCTGATGACGGCACTGGGTGCGGCGGGCACGCGGTTGCTGGTGGTCCTGGAGAGGTTCGACAAGATCCCGGAGCAGGCGCCGCCACCCCTCCCCGAGCCCGAGCCCCGGCCCCGGCCGGACCGTAAGTCCGGAGCAGCGCCTGCCCCGGTCCCTCTGCCTGCCCCCGCCTCCGCGCCCGCGCCCATATCCGCATCCCTCCCCGCGCCGCCCGCCACCCCTCCCGCAGCCGAGCTGCGCGACGTCACGTTCGCGCACGGTCCCGGGGCAAGGCCCGTTCTGGACGGCCTCGAACTGGTTCTCGCGGCCGGTGAGCACCTCGCGGTGGTGGGGCCCAGCGGCATCGGCAAGTCCACGCTGGCCCTCGTGCTCGCCGGGCTGCTGCGGCCCGACCGGGGCGAGGCGTTTCTCGCGGGCCTGCCCGTCGAAGGGCGTACCCCCGTCGAACTGGCCCGCCTGCGCGCGGTCATCCCCCAGCAGGCGTACGTGTTCACCGCCACCGTCCGCGAGAACCTCACCCACCTCCACCCGGACGCGACCGCCGCTCAGGTCTCCGCCACGGTCGGCGCGCTCGGCCTCGGCCCCCTCGTCGCCCGCATCGGAGGGCTGGACGCACTCCTCATACCCGGACAGCTCTCGCAAGGAGAGCGACAGTTGATCGCGCTGGGGCGTGCGCATCTGGCACCGGCCCCGCTGCTCCTCCTGGACGAGGCCACCTGCCATCTCGACCCCGAGGCGGAGGAACGTGCCGAACTCGCCCTGGCCGCCCGGCCGGGCACCCTGGTAGTGGTGGCCCACCGGATGTCCTCGGCCCTGCGCGCGGACCGGATACTGGTGCTGGACGGCACCGTCGCCCGGACCGGCACCCACGCGCAACTGCTGGAATCCTCCCCCCTGTACCGCGATCTGACCGGCCACTGGCACCGCAGGAGTGCCGAGAACGCCCTCGGCGGTGATGCGCCCGCCGTCACCTGAGGGCCTTCACATCCAGCCCGCCCCCCTGGCGATGCGTATCGCGTCCACCCGGTTGCGAGCACCCACCTTGCGGATGGCCGCCGCCAGATAGTTCCGGATGGTGCCCCGGGACAGGTGCAGGACATGGGCGATCTCCGCGACGGACGCACCCTGGGCCGCGATCGTGAGAACGCTCAACTCCCTGGGGGTGAGCGGTATTTCGGTGGCCCGCAGCAGACCGACCGCCAGGGATATGTCGACGTAGCGCTCGCCACGGGCGACCGTGCGTATGCCCTCCACCAGGCGGCTGGGCGGGCCCTGCCGGTCGACGTAGCCGAGCGCCCCCGCATCGAAGGCGCGTCTGAGGACGCCGGGCCGGTGGGCGGCGGCCAGGACGAGTAATCGGCTGCCGTCGGACGGCTTGGCGGCAGGCTTGGCCCCGGCCGTGGTCGGCACCAGCTCCTCCGCGTCGCTGATCCGGACCTGCGACCGGTACACCTGGTCGGGGCCCGCTTCCGCAGGTGCGCACGTCACGTCGAAACCCCCCTCCGCCCGCAACAGAGCCGTCAGCGCCGAGCCGAACAGGCCTGCCGCACACGCCACTTGCACTTGGATCACGCTGCGCTCCCTCACTGTGGGGTGCCAAGGGGACACCGCTGCACCAGTTCCCGAAGTTGGGGCGGAATACCGCTCCCCGCCACAACTGGGGGGAGCACAGGGGGCTCGCGGGTCATCACTGTGCGCCACCGTGCGCCCTGGACAGGTGTGCGAGAGGGCGGGGCGCGTGCCCGCCCCTGGCAGGGCCCACGGGCCGGGGGTGGGCGGGCTGCCGTTCGCGCTGGGCTGGACGGCGAGGGTGCGGCTGCGGGGCCAGGGTGTGAACTGGCGGAGGCGCCCCGGACCGGGAGGTGTACCCGGAGCAGGGGTGAGCGGTCCATGGGGCCCGTCCGGACCGGAGGCGGTGAGACCCGCCCGTGTCACCCGTCCGGAACTCGCCCTTTGCATGACCATGCGAGATTGTGCATACTCTTCCTATGTCTAAGGTCCTCACTTCCCTTCCGGCCGGCGAGCGCGTCGGCATCGCCTTCTCCGGCGGTCTCGACACCTCCGTCGCCGTCGCCTGGATGCGCGACAAGGGTGCCGTCCCCTGCACCTACACCGCCGACATCGGCCAGTACGACGAGCCCGACATCGCCTCGGTGCCCGGCCGTGCCAAGGCCTACGGTGCCGAGGTCGCGCGCCTGGTCGACTGCCGGGCGGCGCTCGTCGAGGAAGGGCTGGCCGCACTGACCTGCGGCGCGTTCCACATCCGCTCCGGCGGCCGGGCGTACTTCAACACCACCCCGCTGGGCCGCGCCGTCACCGGCACCCTCCTGGTGCGGGCGATGCTGGAGGACAACGTCCAGATCTGGGGCGACGGCTCCACCTTCAAGGGCAACGACATCGAGCGGTTCTACCGCTACGGGCTGCTCGCCAACCCGCACCTGCGGATCTACAAGCCCTGGCTCGACGCGGACTTCGTCACCGAGCTCGGCGGCCGCAAGGAGATGTCGGAGTGGCTGCTCGCCCACGAGCTGCCGTACCGCGACAGCACGGAGAAGGCGTACTCCACCGACGCCAACATCTGGGGCGCCACCCACGAGGCCAAGACCCTGGAGCACCTGGACACCGGCGTCGAGACCGTCAACCCGATCATGGGCGTACGGTTCTGGGACCCGTCCGTCGAGATCGCCACCGAGGACGTGACGATCGGCTTCGACCAGGGCCGCCCGGTCACCATCAACGGCAAGGAGTTCGGCTCCTCCGTCGACCTGGTGATGGAGGCCAACTCCATCGGCGGCCGGCACGGCATGGGCATGTCGGACCAGATCGAGAACCGCATCATCGAGGCCAAGAGCCGGGGCATCTACGAGGCCCCCGGCATGGCCCTGCTGCACGCCGCGTACGAACGCCTCGTCAACGCCATCCACAACGAGGACACCCTCGCCCAGTACCACAACGAGGGCCGGCGGCTCGGCCGCCTCATGTACGAGGGCCGCTGGCTGGACCCGCAGGCGCTGATGGTCCGCGAGTCGCTGCAGCGCTGGGTCGGCGCGGCCGTCACCGGCGAGGTGACCCTGCGGCTGCGGCGCGGCGAGGACTACTCGATCCTCAACACCACTGGCCCCGCGTTCAGTTACCACCCGGACAAGCTGTCCATGGAGCGGACCGAGGACTCGGCGTTCGGCCCGGTGGACCGGATCGGCCAGCTCACCATGCGCAACCTCGACATCGCCGACTCCCGCGCCAAGCTGGAGCAGTACGCGGAGCTCGGCCTCATCGGCACCAGCAACCCCGCCATCGGTGCCGCCCAGGCGGCCGCGACCGGCCTGATCGGCAGCATGCCGGAGGGCGGCGCCGAAGCGATCGCCTCGCGCGGCGAGGTCTCCGACGACGACCAGATGCTGGACCGCGCCGCGATGGAGTTCGGCACCGACTAGACACTGAGCGGACGCGGACCTGGTGGGCGACGGGGACGTGGACGGATCCCGGGGCCGGAAGGTGGCTGCCGCCCCGGGGACGGAACGAGCGGAGGGCCTCCCGGTTGGCTGCCGGGAGGCCCTCCACTCGTATGCGCTCAGCCGGGTCCGCGCGTCACGCGGGCCGTGCGGGTGAGCCGGATCAGACGTTCGGCGCCTGGTTGCCGAAGGCCGGGTTCAGCAGGCCGATGACGTTCACCGAGTTGCCGCTCGCGTTCACGGGGACGTGGACCGGGACCTGGACCAGGTTGCCGGAGCCGACACCGGGGGAGTTGGTGGCCACGCCGTGGGCGTCCGCACCGCTGTGGGCGGCGGCGGCACCGGCACCCGCGGCGATCATGCCGCCGGCGATCATCGTGACGGCAACGGCCTTGTGGAGCTTGCTCATGGGGATGTTCCTCACTGGATATTCCTGCGGCCAGCCAGCCGCAGCACACAGGCAAGAACGGCCGAAGCACCCCGGAGGACACGCCGTTGAGTGACCGCCTTGAGGAAGGAGCTTCGGTCGACCGTCAACTGACCCTTTGTGGACGGTAGTTGCATGGAGCGGTGGCGCCCCGGTCGGCTGTCGGTGATCTGTTCGACCCTCCGGTTCCGTGCCGCTGCCGGTGCGCCGCCCCCGTGCCCGCACCCCCGTCCGGCCCGGCGCCCGGCGGTCCGGTTGTCGCACCCGACTTTCGGCCCCGTGATCCAGGTGGCGCAATACCGGTCGGCCGATTCCCCGGGCCGTGCCTACCGTGGCCGAATGACCGTCACCTCCGCGCCTGGCCACGCATCCTGGCGAGCCGTCACCACTGCGCTCGCCACGACCGCCGCCCTGCTGCTCCTGCTGCCGGCCTCCGGCGGGTTACTGGCGGCACCGGCAGCAGCCGCGCCCGCGCCCGCCCCTGCGTCCCTCGCTTCCGACGCCTCCGACGCTTCCGACACCTCCGGGACCTCCGCCGTGCTCGCCGGCCGTGCCGTGTCCGCTCTGGCCTGGATCGTCGCGGACGTACGTACCGGCGACGTCATCGCGGCGCACCGGCCGCACCGCAGGCTGCCGCCCGCCAGCACCCTCAAGGCACTGTTCGCCGTGACCGCCCTGCCCCGCGTTCCCGGCAGCGCCCTGCGCAGGGTCACCACGTCGGACCTGGCCGGGGTCGGCAGCGGCAGCAGCGTCGTCGGGGTCAGGGCGGGGCGGGTCTACCGGGCGGCCGACCTGTGGCGGGGCGCCTTCCTGCGGTCCGGCAACGACGCCGTGCACGTACTCGCGGCCATGAACGGCGGCTGGAAGTCCACCGTCGCCCAGATGCAGGCGAAGGCCCGCGCCCTGGGCGCCCGCGACACCCGGGTCGTCACCGCCGACGGCTACGACGCCAAGGGCCAGTACTCCTCCGCGTACGACCTGGCACTCATCGGCCGGGCCGGGCTGGAGAACGCCCAGTTCGAGAAGTTCGCCGCGACCGCCCGGGCCCGCTTCCCCAGCCGCACGCGCGCCGACGGCAGCCACCTCTCCTCGTATCCCATCCGCAACACCAACCGGCTGCTCACCGGCGCCGACGGCATCACCCGCTACCGCGGTCTGATCGGCATCAAGAACGGCTACACCAGCAAGGCGGGCAACACCCTCATCGCCGCCGCCAGGCGCGGCGACCGGACCCTGATCGTCACCGTCCTCAACCCTCAGCGGGGCGACGGCCTCACGGTCTACCGCGAGGCGCGCGCCCTCCTGGACTGGGGCTTCAGGTCGGTCGGCCGCGTCAGGGTCCTCGGTTCCCTCAACCAGCCGCGCCACTAGCGGGCGTGACGTGCGTCAGGCGGCGGCCCAGCGGACGGGGTGTGCAGCAAGCGGTGGCCCAGCGGCTGTGACGTGCGTCAGGCGGCGGCCTCCCCGTACGGGAACCGGGCGAGCGGGGCCTCGCCCCGGAAGAACGTCTTCGCGCGGATCATCGCCTCCTCGTCCTGCCGGATCTGTCCCGGCCGGGAGGCACTGCCGAGCAGCGCGCCGCCGAAGCCCATCCCCATGTACGCCGCCGTGTAGCGGAGGGTGGTGAGCATTCCCTCGGCCACTTCCGGCTCGCGGTGCGCCATGGCCGACACCGCCCACAGCCGGCGGCCCGCCATCCGTGCCTTGAAGTCCGAGCCGGGCGCGGTGAGCCAGCCCGACCAGTAGTCGAGGTAGCGCTTGGTCTGCGCGGAGACGGTGTACCAGTACAGGGGCGAGGCGATGACGACATCGGTTGCCGCGAGGGTGGCCTCCCGCAGCATCTCCTCGGACTCCCCGGCGGTCCAGGTGCCGGTGTCGTGCCGGCCGTCCTGGAAGTCCGGCAGCGGGATCCGGTTGAGGTCCACCCAGTTCTGGGTGTATCCGGCGGGCAGTTGTGCGGCGGCCGCCCGGGAGAGGATCTCGGTGTTGGCGTCGGCGCGCGAGCTGCCGAGAACGAAGAGGAAGGAACGGCCGGGCCTGTCGTCAGTGGTCATGGTCCTGGTAACTGCCGTGCCCGCGGGGCGTATTCCGCCGTCCGCCTCCCGGATGCCGGCTACCGGGCCTGCCGCTCCCAGAGGCCGTGCAGATGTGCGTGGAGTACGTCCTGGGCCTGGGGCGCGGTCAGATGGCCGACGAGGACGTGGGTGGTGAGGCCGTCCGCGAGGGCAAGGAGGGTGCGGGCCCGCAGCCGCGGGTCCGCTTCCCCGGGTCCGGAGTCGGCTCCGGTTCTGGCTCCGGTTCCGGTTCTGGGGTCGGTTCCGGTTCCGGGGTCGGGGTCGGTCCCGGCACCGGACCCCGGTCCGGTTCCGAGGTCGCTCCCCGTTCCGGGTTCTGTTCCGGCCCCGCTCCCGGCTCCGGAACCTTCCCGCGTGCCCGCTTCCGGAATTCCCGTCGCCTGCTCCACCAGACGGGTGAACATCTCCTCCAGGTCCGCGTAATTCGCCCGCAGCGACTTGGCGAGCGGTTCGCTGACCGCCGCCTGGGCCACGAAGGCGAGCCAGACCCTGGCTTCGGCCCGGTGCTCCGCACGCAGCAGCGACACCTCGGTGACCGCGTGGCCCAGCGCCGTCCCCGCCGACTGGGCCGGACTCCGTACGACGCTCGCCCGCACCCGCTCACCGATCCGCTCGCCGACGTGCCCGAGTGCGAAGACGAGCATTTCCTCCTTCGTGCGGAAACAGCGCTGGACGGCACCCATCGACACCTCGGCCGCCGACGCGACGTCGCGCAGGGTCACCCCCTCCAGCCCGCGCTCGTCGGCGAGCCGGCAGACGGCCTCGGCGATGAGACGGCGCCGCCCCGCGTGATCCACCTGCTTGGGCATGCCCGGTCGCCTTCCTGGAGTACGGGGTGCTGCTCGGTCCCACACTTTATCCGATGCGCTCGTATCGGATACCGGGGTGCGGTGGCACGTACCGATGCAAGCGCATCACTACGTGAGGAGAGAGGCGGGACCATGCACGACGACGCCCTGTGGAAGATGCCGGCGGCCGAGCAGGCGAAGGCGGTGCGCGGCGGGGAGGTGTCGGCAGCCGAGCTGATCGACAGCCACCTCGACCGGATCGCCGAGGTCAACCCCCGGGTCAACGCGGTCACCCAGCTCCTGGCCGGGCGCGCCCGGGAGGCCGCGGCGGCGACGGACCGCTGCCGGGCCGCGGGCGAGGAGCTGGGGCCGCTCGCCGGGGTGCCGTTCACGGTGAAGGAGAGCACCCCCGTCGAAGGCGTGGCGACGACCTTCGGCGTGCCCCGGTTCCGCGGCCTGGTGGCGGCGGCCGACGCGCCCCCGGTGGCCAGGCTGCGGGCCGCCGGGGCCATCCCCGTCGGGCACTCCAACCTCCCCACCCTGATCCTCGCGGGCATGCACACCCGCAGCGAGCTGTACGGCGACACGGTCAACCCGTGGGACGCGAGCCTGACGCCCGGCGGCACCAGCGGAGGCGACGCGGTGGCCGTCGCCACCGGCATGGCGGCGCTCGGCCTCGGCAACGACTCCGGCGGTTCGGTGCGCATCCCGGCCCAGTTCTGCGGGGTGGCCGCGCTGAAGCCGACCACCGGACGCTTCCCCGCCGACCACCGTGTACTGGGCCCCGAAGACCCCGGGCCTGCCTCCCAGATCCTGGTCGTGGACGGCCCGTTGGCCCGCACCGTCGCCGATCTCCGGCTGGCGTACGAGGTCCTGGCCGGCACCGACCCCCGCGACCCCCGCGCCGTGCCCGTACCGCTGTACGGGGATCCGCTGCCGGGTCCGGTGAAGGTCGCCGTCGTGGCGGACCCGGGCGGGCAGGGCGTCCACCCCACGGTGCGCGCGGCCGTCGAGCGGGCCGCTGACGCGCTGCGGGACGCCGGGTACCAGGTGTGCGAGGTGCCCGACGTGCCGCGGCTCGCGGAGGCGCTCGACGCGTACGGGCGGATCACCCTGACCGAGTTCGCCCCGAGCTGGCCGGCGGTACGCACCCTGCTCGGCGAGGGCGGTGACCGGTACATCGCGATGGCCATGGAACGGACCCGTCCTGCCGACGCGGACGAGCTGGTGAAACTGATGGGGAGCTGGCTGAACATCCGCCGCTCCTGGGCCGAATTCCTGGACGCCTACCCGCTGTTGCTCGGCCCCTCCTTCACCGAGCCGCCCGTCGAACCGGGGCTCGAGTCACGGGACCCGGCGGGCCGGGACCGGGTCGCCTCCGCGATGCGGCTGTGCAGCGCGACCAGCTTCGTCGGGGTGCCGGCGGTGGCCGTGCCGACCGGGACCGCCGACGGGCTGCCCACCGGCGTGCAGATCGTCGGACGGGCGTTCCGCGAGGACCTGTGCCTGGACGCGGCCCAGGCCGTCGAGGACCGGCTGGGGGTGCTCGCGCCACTGGACCCGCGCGGCTGAGGCGGGGCGAACACCGGCACGTGCCTCCGCTCCCCCTCGCCGGAGCGGGTCAGCCGGCGTCGGGGTTGCGGGCGCCGGGGCCGGGACTCGTGGGGCCGGGACCCACCGCTCCCGGGCTCTCGGAGTCGAGGCCGTCGATCAGCCGGTCCAGGAAGCGGGTGAACATGGCGTCGGGCGACTGGGGGCGTGCGGGGGCGGCCAGTGCCGCGGCGAGTTCCGGGTGACGGCCGTCGGCGGCGACGGCGGCGAGGTAGCGGAGCTCGGCGGCCAGGCGGCCGGGATCGGTCGTGGCGGCGGACTGGGCGATCTCGTGGCCGGCGTACGCGGCGACGAAGCCGGTCAGCTGGCTGAAGACCTCGAGCTTCGTGGCGCCGTCCAGTCCGGTGGGACGCAGCGCGGCCAGGGCGTGTTCCAGGAAGGCCAGGGAGTGCGGGCCCAGCGAACGGCGCGTGCCGAGTGCCGCCGGGAGCCAGGGGTGGCGGTGCATGAGGCCGCGCTGGAGGTGCCCGATGGCCTTGAGGTCGGCGCGCCAGTCCCCCGACGGTTCCACCGCCGGCGCCAGCTCCCCGCTGACGTGGTCGACCATCAGCTCCAGGAGGGTCTCCTTGTCGGGCGCGTAGCTGTAGAGGGACATCACCCCGGCTCCGACCTCGGCGGCCACCCGGCGCATGGTCACCGCCTCCAGGCCCTCCGCGTCGGCCAGCGCGACCGCCGCGGCCGTGATCACCCCCCGGGAGAAGGCCGGCTTGCGGCCCCGGCCGGAGCGGGAGGTGCCGGAGCCCAGCCAGAGGCGCTGGGGGTCGGTGCCCGGGGCGGAATCCGCGTCCGTCCCGCCCGGAAGCCCCGCGGCCCTGGTGTCCGGTGCACTGTCCGGTTCGGTGTCCGGTTCCGTGCCCGCGCAGGGCTCCGTGTCGGTCCCCGGGGCGGGCTTCGTGAGGGATTCGTCGGCGTGGGGCATGGCGTGCTCACTCCTCTTGCTCCTGCTCGGCCCGGCTCTCCGGTGGGCTCCATCCAAGCATCCCCTATTCTCGTACACTGTACGGAAATTAGCGAGGGGATCCCCATGACCATGCACACGTCCCACGGCAAGCCGCCCCTGGCCGCACGCGCAATGCGGGCGAGCTGGCGCAGGAAGCTCCCGGCGGGGCAGTACGAAGTCCGCTGGGAGCCGGGCATCGAGGTGCCCGCCGCCGACGGCAGCCCGCTGCTCACCGACCACTGGTTCCCGCGCGCGGCAGGGGAGTTCCCCACCCTGCTGGTCCGCTCTCCGTACGGGCGGGGCGTGCCGTGGTCACCCCTGTACGGGACGCTCTTCGCCGAGCAGGGCTTCCACGTCGTGCTGCAGAGCTGCCGCGGTACCGGTGGCTCCGGCGGCACCTTCGACCTCTGGCGCAACGAGCCCGCCGACGGGCAGGCCGCGGTCGCCTGGCTGCGCGAACAGCCCTGGTTCAACGGGGTACTGGGCACGGCAGGACCCAGCTACCTCGGCTACGTGCAATGGGCCCTCGCCCTCGACCCGCCCCCCGAGCTCAAGGCGATGGCGATACAGGTGGGGGTGCACGACCTGCACGCCGAGTTCCACACCGACGGCGCACTCCACCTGGAGAACGCGCTCCTGGTCGGGGCCGGTATGACGTACCAGCACCGGGGTGTCGTCGCCTTCGTCGGGGCCGTGCTGCGCCTCCAGCGGCAGCTGCGCCGGATCACCACCGCACTGCCCCTGCGCGGTGCCCAGGCCGGTGCGCTGGGCACGATTCCCTGGCTGGACGAGGTGCTGACGCACCCCGACCCTCAGGACCCGTACTGGAAGGGGGCCTCGCTCGCCGAGGCCGCCGAACGGGTGACCGTACCCGTCGCCCTGGTCTCCGGGTGGTACGACGCGGTGGCCGGCCAGGGCTTCGAGCAGTACGCCAGGCTCCGGGCGGCGGGCCGCGAGAGGGCGCTGCTCATCGGGCCGTGGACCCACACCTCCGCGCTCCAGGAGGGCTGGCCGGTGGTGTTCGCCGAGACGCTGGCGTGGCTGCGTGCCCACCTCTGCGGTGACCCCTCCGGGCTGCGGCCCACCCGGGTACGGGTGCACGTCGGGGGCGGCGGGGCGGGGGAGTGGCGCGACCTCGACGAATGGCCGCCCGTCAGGGGTGAGGGGACGGTGGCCGACGAGGGGGCGGTCGCGGGCGGAGACGCCGGTACGCGCTCCTGGTTCGCGGCCCCCGACGGGCAGCTGGTCCGCCGGGCACCCTCGGACACGGAACCTCTGGCGGCCTTCCGTTACGACCCCGCCGACCCGACTCCCTCCGTGGGCGGCGCCCTGCTGTCGCGGGGCGCCGGGCCGCGCGACAACACCGCGCTGGAGGCCCGGAGCGACGTGCTCACCTTCACCGGTCCTGAGCTGACCGCACCCCTGGAGGTCCTCGGGCCGGTCTCCGCGCGGCTGCGGATCGTCGCGGACACCGGATTCGCCGATGTCTTCGTCCGGCTCTGCGACGTCGACGCACAGGGCCGCTCGGTCAACATCTGCGACGGCATCGCCGCGGTCCGCACCGCACAGGAGTACACCGAGGTGGCGCTGGGCTCCACCGCCCACCGCTTCGCCCCCGGGCACCGGATACGGCTCCAGGTCAGCGGTGGCGCCCACCCCCGCTACGCCCGCGGCACCGGCACCGGGGAACCGCCCGCGACGGCCACCGCCCTGGTACCGGTACGGCTCACCGTGCACGCGGGCTCGGCGCTGGTCCTCCCGTAACGCCGCGAGGCACCAACCGCGGGGAGACGCCGCGGTGGAACGGGCGACGCCCGGCCGGCCTGCGGGTGCACAGGCCGGCCGGGCGTACGCGCGGTCTCGCGGGGGCGTCACGGTGTCATCGCGACAAGGGAGCGACAAGGGAGCTGCTGTGCGTGCGGGACTACTTCACGGCCGCGAGAGCGGTGTCGTAGTCGGGCTCCTCGGTGATCTCGCCGACCAGCTCGGCGTGGAGGACCTTGTTGTCCTCGTCCAGGACGACGACGGCACGCGTGTTCAGACCCGCGAGCGGGCCGCTGACGAGGTCGACACCGTAGTCCTTGCGGAAGTCGGCGCTGCGGAAGGTGGAGAGGGTGGTGACGTTCTCCAGGCCCTCGGCACCGCAGAAGCGGCCCTGGGCGAACGGCAGGTCCGCCGAGACGCACAGCACCGCGGTGTTCTCCAGGCCCGCGGCCCGCTCGTTGAAGGTGCGGACCGACGTGGCGCAGGTGCCGGTGTCGATGCTCGGGAATATGTTGAGGACCTTCTTCTTCCCGGCGAAGTCCGCCAGGGTGACCTCGCCCAGGTCCTTGCCCACCAGGGTGAAGTCCGGAGCCGTGGCGCCGACCTGCACGAACGTGCCGTTGACGGACACCGGGCCGCCCTTGAAGTTCACTGTCCCAGTCATGCGGACCTCCATCGGTAGAGAGAAATAACAGCCGGCCGTACGAGAAGTACGACCGGCCCGCAGCCCCCATGATCGCCCCCCGTGATCCGCCCCCGGCGTGCGGGTACGTGTTCGGCGCGCGATCTCCGCGTTCTCCCGGACCGGCGGGCCCGGTGATCCCACGACCTCGGTGATCCCACGACTCCGGGATCAGGCGATCTCCGCGATCAGCCCCTCGACCATCACCTTGATCTCGTCGCGGATCGGGCGCACCGCCTCGACTCCCTGACCGGCCGGGTCTTCCAGCTTCCAGTCCAGGTATCGCTTGCCGGGGAAGACGGGGCAGGTGTCGCCGCAGCCCATCGTGATGCAGACGTCGGACTCCCGGACCGCGTCGACGGTGAGGATCTTCGGGGTCTCGGCGGAGATGTCGATGCCGACCTCGGCCATCGCCTCGACGGCGGCGGGGTTCACCGCGTCGCCCGGGTCCGAGCCCGCGGAGCGGACCTCGACGCGGTCCCCTGCGAGGTGGGTCAGCCACGCGGCGGCCATCTGGGAACGGCCGGCGTTGTGGACACAGACGAACAGCACAGAGGGCTTCTCGGACATCAGGAGGTCTCTCTCATCTCAAACTCGAATCAGGGGCGAGTGATATCAGCACCTGATGGCGTCAGTGACCGCTGATGTGACAGTATCAGCGCATGATGACGTCAGTCGACACTGAACTGATCCGGGTGCTGGCCGATCCGCTCCGCCTGCGGATCGTGACCCTGCTCGCCCGCGAGACGCTGTGCACCACCCACCTGGTGGAGGAGACCGGCGCCAAGCAGACCAACCTCTCCAACCACCTGAAGGTGCTGCGGGATGCCGGGGTCGTGGAGACCGAACCGTGCGGGCGCTTCACCTACTACAAGCTGCGCCCGGACGTCATCGCCCAGCTCGCGGGCCAGTTCGCCGACCTGGCCGACTCCGCCCGTACCGCCGCCGAGAACAAGAGGGCCTGTCCGTGACCCCCACGCAAGCACCCGCGACGGCCGGGGAATCCTCGGTCGTCAGGAAGCTGTCCACCCTGGACCGCTTCCTCGCCGTCTGGATCCTCCTGGCCATGGCGCTGGGCCTGGGCCTTGGCAGACTGATCCCGGGGCTGAACGACGCACTGGCGAAGATGGAGATCGGTGGCATCTCGCTGCCCATCGCCGTCGGGCTGCTGATCATGATGTACCCGGTCCTGGCCAAGGTCCGCTACGACAAGCTCGACGCGGTCACCGGCGACCGCAAACTGATGGTCTCCTCGCTGGTCGTCAACTGGATCGTCGGTCCTGCCGTCATGTTCGCGCTGGCCTGGATCTTCCTGCCCGACCTGCCCGAGTACCGCACCGGCCTGATCATCGTCGGCCTGGCCCGCTGCATCGCCATGGTCATCATCTGGAACGACCTCGCCTGCGGCGACCGTGAGGCCGCCGCCGTCCTGGTCGCCCTCAACTCGGTCTTCCAGGTCGTCGCGTTCGGCCTGCTCGGCTGGCTCTACCTCGACCTGCTGCCCGGCTGGCTCGGACTGGGCGAGGGCGAGACGCTGGACATCTCCATGTGGAAGATCGCCCTCAATGTCGTCATCTTCCTGGGGGTACCGCTGCTCGCAGGGTTCCTCACCCGCCGTCTGGGTGAGAAGAGGATGGGGCGCGAGTCCTATGAGGCGGGGTTCCTGCCGAGGATCGGCCCCTGGGCGCTCTACGGCCTGCTCTTCACGATCGTCATCCTCTTCGCGCTCCAGGGGAAGACGATCACCTCGCAGCCGTTGGACGTCGTCCGCATCGCCCTGCCGCTGCTCGTCTACTTCGCGATCATGTTCTTCGGCACCTTCCTGCTGGGCAAGGCCATCGGCCTGGCCTACGACCGCACCGCCACGCTGGCCTTCACGGCGGCGGGCAACAACTTCGAGCTGGCCATCGCCGTCGCCATCGCCACCTTCGGCGTGACCTCGGGGCAGGCCCTCTCCGGTGTCGTCGGCCCGCTGATCGAGGTACCGGTCCTGATCGCCCTCGTGTACGTGGCCCTGGCCTGGCGCAAGAAGTTCGCCCCGGCCGCACTCACCACGAGCACCACCACGCACTGAAGCGCGGCCCCGGCGACCGCCGGGTCAGGTGCGCCGAGGGCATCCGCCGGACCGGCGGATGCCGGTGCCCGGTGCAAGACTGAAATCCGGGGCCGGGCCCCGCTCCCCGCGTCCGCGGCGGGTGGCCCCGGCGAGGATTCGTCGAAGGAGAGCCCAGCATGCTCAGCACCGATTTCGTGACCGGGTCACCCAATTGGCTCGATCTCGGCAGCCCCGACACCGCCGCCTCCGCCCGGTTCTACGGGGCCGTCTTCGGCTGGGACTTCCAGTCCGCAGGGCCCGACGCCGGCGGCTACGGCTTCTTCCAGAAGGGCGGCAGGACCCTCGCCGCCCTCGGGCCCCTCACCGAGGAGGGTGCGAGCCCGGCCTGGACGGTCTACTTCCGGACCCCCGACGCGGATGCCACGGCCAAGGCGGTGGAGCAGGGCGGGGGCACGGTGCGGGTCGAGGCGTTCGATGTCATGGACGCCGGGCGGATGGCCTGTCTCACCGACCCGGGCGGCGCCGACTTCGCCGTGTGGCAGTCCGCCGCGGTCAAGGGCCTGGAGGCGACCTCGGAGGGCGGCGCCCTGTGCTGGGTCGAACTGCACGTCCCGGACCCGTCGGCCGCCCTCTCCTTCTACCGCTCGCTGTTCGGCTGGCGGAGCCAGGAGATGGCGGTGCCGGAAATGGCCTACACCGTGCTCTCCACGGCAGAAGGAGAGCTGGAGGACGCCACCTTCGGCGGCCTCGCCGCGGCCCGGGAGGGCATGGAGCCCCGCTGGATGCCGT
Organism: Streptomyces sp. NPDC058663; assembly: GCF_042716745.1. Lineage (NCBI taxonomy): Bacteria > Bacillati > Actinomycetota > Actinomycetes > Kitasatosporales > Streptomycetaceae > Streptomyces > Streptomyces sp. NPDC058663. The sequence goes on along the minus strand of NZ_JBHXRV010000056.1, from coordinate 8,901 downwards.
ACTTCGACTCGCCGGACGTCGACGCCACGGTCAGCAGGGCCCAGGAGAACGGCGGCTCCGTGCTGGTAGCGGCCTCGGACGTCCCCGACGTCGGCCGGATCGCCTGGCTCGCCGACCCCTTCGGCGCTCCGTTCGCGGTCATCGCACCCCGCCCCGCCGCCTGACCCCGGCTCCGCAGTCCCCGCAGAAGTCCGGCCGGGGCGGGACCGGAGGCAGCCCGCTCGTTCTGCGCCCGGCCGGAGGGGCCAGAAGGCCCGCGCGTTCCGTGCCCGGCCGGAGGGGTGCCAGAAGGCAGCCCGCGCGTTCCGTGCCCGGCCGGGCCGCCCCCTCGATTGCTGTGCGGCGATGACACGCACCCCCTTTGATTCGACGAATGTCTATGTTGACGTTCATCAATGCAGATGGCATGCTGACGGCGCAAGCCATCGACAGACGTCGAAACAACTCGGGAGTCATCGTGAACGCGCCCACCGCCGCCCTGCCCGTCGTGGTGATCGGAGCCGGTCCCGCCGGTCTGGCCGCCGCCGCCCACCTCGTCGGCCGCGGTACGGACTTCCTGGTCCTGGAGGCGGGCCCCGCGGCCGGCAGCGCGGTGCGCGAGTGGGGGCACGTACGACTGTTCTCGACCTGGTCCGAGGTCGTGGACCCGGCCGCCGAGAAGCTCCTCTTCCCCACCGGCTGGACCGCACCCGACGGCGCCACCTGCCCCACCGGCGCGGACTGGGCGCAGAAGTACCTCCAGCCGCTCGCCGACGCTCTGGGCGACAAGGTCCGTTACGGCGCCACCGTCACCGGCGTCTCCCGCCTCGGCCGGGACCGCATCGTCGACGCCGACCGCGAGCAGCAGCCCTTCACCGTCCGTGTCCGGCACGCGGACGGCACGGAGGAGCGGGTCCTCGCCCGGGCCGTGATCGACGCCTCCGGCACCTGGTCCACCCCCGGCCCGATCGGCGGCGACGGCCTCCCCGCCCTCGGCGAGCACGCAGCCTCGGCCCGTATCTCGTACCGCGTCCCCGACCTCGGGGACCCCGCCGTCCGCGCCCGGTACGCCGGAAAGCGCACCGCCGTCATCGGCTCCGGCGCCTCGGCCTTCACCGCGCTCGCCTCGCTCGCCGACCTCGCGAAGGACGCGCCCGGCACCCACTCCGTGTGGATCCTGCGCCGGGGCATCAGCGGCTCCACCTTCGGCGGGGGCGCCGCCGACGAGCTCCCCGCCCGCGGCGCCCTGGGGCTGGCCGCGAAGGCGGCCGTCGACAACGGGTACGCGGACGCGGTCACCGGCTTCCGCACGGAAGCCGTCGAACGCGGCGACGACGGGCGCGTGACCCTGGTGGGGGACGACGGACGCCGGCTCGACCCGGTCGACGAGGTCATCGTCCTGACCGGTCTGCGCCCCGACCTGTCGTTCCTGTCCGAACTCCGCCTCGGCCTGGACGAGCGCCTCCAGGCACCCGTGGAACTGGCCCCCCTGATCGACCCCAACCAGCACTCCTGCGGCACCGTCTACCCGCACGGCCACCGCGAACTGTCCCACCCCGAATCCGGCGTCCACCTCGTCGGCATGAAGTCCTACGGCCGCGCCCCCACCTTCCTCGCCATGACCGGATACGAGCAGGTCCGCTCCGTCACCGCCGCCCTCACCGGTGACCTGGAGTCCGCCGACCGCGTCGAGCTCACCCTCCCCGAGACCGGCGTCTGCGGCGGCGCGGGACTCTTCGAGGACGCCGCAGCGCAAGGGGCGGAGGGCGGCTGCTGCGCCCCGGCACCCGCTGCGGTGCAGATCGGTAGCGCCGTACCTGCCGCCGGGGAGCCCGCGCAGACCGGCGGCTGCTGCGCCTGACCGGGGCCGGTTCCCGCGGGGCCGCGACCGGAGCGGGGGGCCGGTCGCGGCCCCGTGCCGTGCTCCCGGCCCTACCGACGGCGGTTCGGCGCTCTGGCGGCCCGCTCCGTGCTCAAGATTCTGGTCGCACCGCGCGCGGCTCCGCGGGCCGCGGAGGAAGCTGCTCCCCGGACCACGGGAGCAGCCGCTCCCCGGGCCGCGGGTGAGGTGGTGGCCAGTGCGGCCGGATACACCGCCCACGGCCCGAAGCGCCGGCGTGCCCTGTCCGCCGCCTTCTCCACGGCGTGGGCGCGTTCGTCACCGGGGTTCAGGGAGAGCTGACGGTAGGCGCCGTCGGCCGGTGACAAGCCGTCGGCGCGCAGCGCGAAGGCCCTGACCCTGGCACGCTGCAGCCCGAGACCGGCCAGGAGCCCCAGGGCGTCCGCGGTGAGGGCGGCCGAATGGCTGGTGGGTTCCGCCGGTGCGCGCGTGCGGGTGGTGGAACTGCGGTCGGCGTAGCGCACGGTGAGGGTGAGACGGCTGGTGACCTGGTTCTCGCCGCGCAGCCGCTGCCCGATCCGCTCGGCGAGTTCCAGGACCGCCCGGTGGTGCTGCACCGGGTCCAGACAGTCCCGGTCGAGCACCACGTCCGCCGTCAGATGCGCCGCCGGTTCCTTGGGCACGACAGGGCGGGGGTCCAGGCCGCGGGCGCGTTCGGCCAGCAGCCTCGCCTGACCGGCGCCGAGCAGGCGCTGCAGGGTCGGCGCGGGGAGGTCGGCGACCTGACCGATGGTGTACAGGCCGTACTTGGTGAGCGTTTCCGCCGTACTGCGGCCCACGCCCGGCAGCGCGGTGACCGGGCGGGGGCGCAGCCAGGCGGCGGCCTGCTCCTCGGTGACCCAGGTGGTGTCTCCCGGTGCGGACGTGTCCGCCGCCATGGCGGCCAGCATGCGGTTGCCCGCGAGGCCGGCGCTGCAGTCGATGCCGTGGAGGGCCTTCAGCCGCATCTTCGCCAGCTGGACGACGTCGTACGGCGACAGGTCGAAGTACCTGAGGGCGGACGTCAGGTCGAGCTGCACGGCGCAGGGCGGGAGCGCGTGGACATGGGGCGTGACGCCCGACAGCAGCTCGACGATCCCGTCGAGCTGCTCCTCGCTCAGCGGGGCGTGCAGATGGAGGTGGGCGATGTGCCGCCGGCGTGTGGTCATCCCGCGCTCCCCGGGCTCGTGTAGCCGAACTTCTTCAGGTCGGCCGACCGGCTCCCGGCCGGCTGGAGGTCGGCGTACGGGTGCAGGCGGGCGCCGGTGGTGCCGTTGGCGAGGGTGCGCCGGGGCTGGGCGGGGGTCGGGTGCGGGCGGCTCTCGCCGAGCAGGGCGAGGGCCGCCTCCGGTCCTTCGTCGCGGCGGGCGGCGGCGATCCTGTCCAGGTCCCAGGCCATGGTGCCGACGACGGTGCGGCGGGTGCCGCGGACCTGGACCGTGCCGCGGACCAGCAGCAGACCGCTGTGGAAGACGGTGTGCGCGCAGTCCCGGTGGGAGTCCTCGAAGAACGCCAGGTCGACCAGGCCCGCGCCGTCCTCCAGGGTGACGAAGATGATCCGCTTACCGCTGGCGATCGGCGGGGTCTGGGTGGAGGCCCGTACCCCGGCCACCAGGACCTGCTGTCCGGCGCGCAGACCGGCCAGGTGCGTCGAGTCGGTCGCGCCGATCTCCCGCAGCAGCCGGTGGTGATGCTCCATCAGGTGCTTGGAGACGTCGATGCCGAGCGTGTTCAGTTCCGCGCTCAGCGCCTCCCGTCCGGTCAGTTCCGGCAGACCGCTCGGCTCCTCCCCGCCGGTGGCGGCCGTCTCCAGGGGCAGTTGTCCCTCGCCCGCGGACCGGGTACGGGAGTGCCGGTGGAGTTCGGCGATCTGGAGCATCAGGTCGCGCCGGGTGAGCCGGCCGTCGTGGAGGCCGCGCAGGGCGCCGACCTCCGCGAGGCGTTCGGCGACCGGTCTGCTGGGGCGGGCCCGCTGCCAGAAGTCCGACAGGGATCCGTACGGCCGGCCCTCCTCGATCCGTACGCACTCCTCCTCGCTCATTCCCCGTACGGCGCTCAACGCCAGCCGCACTCCCCACCGCTCCCCTTCGGTCCGCTCCACGGTGTGCTTGGCCCCGGAGTGGTTGACGTCGATGGGCAGCACGGGCACACCGTGGCGGCGGGCGTCGGCGACCAGGACGCGCTTGGGCCACATGCCCGGGTCGTGTTCGAGGAGCCCGGCCAGCAGGAAGGCAGGGTGGTGGGCCTTGAGCCAGGCACTCTGCAGGGCGGGCACGGCGAAGGCCACCGCGTGCGCGCGGCAGAACCCGTACGCCCCGAAGGCCTCGACGGTCCGCCACACCTCGTCGCGCACCCCGGCGTCGTAACCGCGGGCGCGTGCCTGGCCGTGGAACCACTCCTTGATCCTGGGCAGCCGGTTCTTGTCGCCGAGGGCCCGCCGGGCGACCTCGGCCATGGCGCGGTCGCAGCCGGTCAGCACCGACAGCGTCTCGATGATCTGCTCGTGCCAGATGGTCACGCCGTAGGTGTCGGCGAGCACCGGCTCCAGGTCGGGGTGGGCGTAGACCGGGGTGCCGCCGTGGCGGGCGGCGATGTACCGCTCGGGCATGCCCCCGGCGACCGGCCCCGGACGGAAGAGACTGATGTCGGCGATGACGTCCTGCGGGTCGCGGGGCTGCAGCCGGGACAGCAGGTCCTGCTGTCCCGGCGACTCCAGCTGGAACATCCCCAGGGTCTGGCTGTCCTGGATGAGCTTGAACGCGAAGACGTCGTCGAGCGGCACCTGGTCGGGGTCGTCCAGGTCGACGCGGTCGCCGGTGACGCGTTCGAGCTCGGTGACCGCGTGGGCCATGGAGGACAGCATCCGCACCCCCAGGATGTCCAGTTTGATGTTGCCCAGCGCCTCGGTCTCCTCCTTGGCCGCCATGGCCATGGGGTAGTCGCCCTGGGGGGTGGGCTGCACCGGCAGCCGGTCCAGGAGCGTCGCGTCGCTGATGACCACGCCGCAGGGGTGCATGGCCATGCCGTGCACCAGGGAGTCGAGCCCCTCGGCGAGCTCCCACAGCGGCCCGTACCTGTGCGCCTCGGCCGACAGCTGCCGCAGCTCCGGCAGTTCGGCGAGGGCGCCGGTGATGTCGCAGGCCCGCAGGTGGGGGAAGCTCTTGGCGATCCGGTCGACCTCCGCCGGAGCGATTCCCAGGGCCAGACCGGTGTCGCGCAGGGCACGGCGGGCCCGGTAGGTCTCGGGCATGGCGGTGACCGCCACCCGCTCCTTGCCGAACCGGTCGAAGACCGCGTCGTAGCACTCCAGCCTTCTGGCGGACTCCACGTCGATGTCGATGTCGGGGAGTGACGCCCGGCGCTCGCTCAGAAAGCGTTCGAACAGCAGGCGGTGGTCGAGGGGGTTGGCGGTGGCGATGCCCAGCGTGTGGCAGACCAGCGACCCGGCGCCCGAGCCGCGGGCGGAGACCCGGATGCCCTTCTCCCGGATGTCGGTCACGACCTGGCCGACGGCGAGGAAGTACGAGTCGTAGCGCAGCCGGGAGATCACCGTGAGCTCCTCGTCCAGCCGGCCGAGTGCGACCGGGTCGCGGTCGAGGCCGCGCCGGGCCATCCCGGCCTCGCACCGCCGGCGCAGCAGCTGCGCGGCGCCGTCCGCCCCGGGCCCGGCTCCGAGCACCTGAGGTTCCGGGAAGTGCGGCACGCCGAGGCCCAGGTCCGCCGGTCCCACGGTGCACGCGGCGGCCGTGGCCGCGGTGTCCGCCAGCAGGCGCTCCGCCCGCCGGGGGGAGGCCCCGGCGGACTCGGCGATCATCCGCGCGATGCCCGTCATTGCTCCTCCGTCCTTGAGCCAGCGCTGCCCGCTGTCCAGTCGGCGCCGGTCGATGGGTCGCAACAGCCGTGCCGCGTCCAGGACATCGGCGAGCCGGTGCTGGTCGGGGTCGGCGTAGCGCACCGCGTTCGAGAGCACGGCCGTGGCGCCGGTGCGGTCGGCCAGGGCCAGCGCGCGGGCGGCCAGCCGGAGGGATCCCGGGCCGATGCTGAAACGTTTCTGCGCAACGGCCTCCAGCCGTACCCCGCTTCCGAAGATCTCCTGCCACGGAGCCAGCAGCTTCATGGCGACGTCCTCCCTGCCCGCGGCCAGTGCCCGGACCGGCTCCGAGAGCGGGCCGAGCAGCACTGTCAGGCCGGAGCCGCCGTACTCCCGCAACGCCTCCCACGGCACGACGGGCGCCCCGTCCGGGGCGTGGGCGTGGGCGGCCGAGGTGAGGCGGCACAGCCGTGCCCATCCCGCCCGGTTCTGCGCCAGCAGCGCGAACCGCAGGGGCGGCTCGACCACGTGCGCACCGCCGCGGACCGGGGTGCGGCGCCGCTGGGCGGGGGGAGGGGGTGCGAGGGCCTCCACCGCGAGGTCGATGCCGAAGAGCGGCCGGACCCCTTCCGCCGCGCAGGCCCTGGCGAACCGGACGGCGCCGGTGACGGTGTCCCGGTCGGTGAGCGCGAGCTCCCCAATGCCCCGCTCAGCCGCCCGCCGGGCCAGTTGCTCGGGGTGCGAGGCGCCGTAGCGCAGGGAGTAACCGGACGCGACGTGCAGGTGCGCGAAGCCCGTCATGCCGCACCTCCCTCACTTGCCCCCTCCGTACCAGCTGCCCGATAGGTCAATCGTACGTTCGTTCGATAACTGTAGCTCAGGATTCGAACGTGCGATCGTATTCATCTGCCGGCGCTCAGCCGGGGAGGGGTCTGTCGCCCCATCGCTGGTGGTTGGCTAAATGGAGGATGCCTCCGTATCTTTGGAGAGGTAAACCGGAAGCGGCCTCCGCTTTTTTTCTTTCCGGCCCCCTCCCGCCGGCCCCTCCGTCCGGCAGCAAGGACCCGCGCGTCATGAAGCTCTCCCTCGTCGAACTGGCGGGCGTCACCCAGGGAACCGACAAGCCGCAGGCCCTGGAGGAGGCCCTGGCCGCCGCGCGGCAGGCGGAGGACCTCGGCTACCACCGCATCTGGTACGCCGAGCACCACAACACCGCCTCCCTGGCGTCCCAGGCCCCCGAGATCCTGATCGCCCTGGCCGCGCGCGCCACGGAGCGCATCCGGGTGGGTTCCGGCGCGGTGCTGCTCAACCACTACAGCCCGTTCAAGGTCGCCGAGACCTTCCTCCAGCTCGAAGCCCTGGCACCCGGCCGTATCGACCTGGGGCTGGGCCGCGCCACCGCAGGACCGGTGGCCGACCTCGCCCTGCGCCGTGACCGGCGCGCACAGGTGGCGGACGACTTCGCCCTCCAGAGCCGGGAGTTCGCCCTCCAGGTCCAGGAGGTCCTCGGCCACCTGCGCGGCGACCTCCCGGCGGACCACCCCCTCGCGGAACTCGACCCGGCGGCCGGCATCCCGACCCGGCCCGAGGTGTGGCTGCTCGGCTCCTCGGGCACCAGCGCCGAGCTGGCCGGGCGGCTGGGCCTGGGGTACGCGTTCGCCGGCTTCATCAACCCGGACCTGGCCCGCCGGTCCCTGCTGCGCCATCGCGCGGGGTTCGCCGGCGGCCCCGAGGGGATGGCCGGCGACCGGTCGGTCCTGGCGGTCCACGCCGTCGCGGCCGACACCGACGCCGAGGCACAGCGGCTGAGCTGGTCGGCGCGGGCCACCCTCGCCCGGCTGGCCCGCACCGGGGCTTCCGCGGACGTGCCGACCGTGGACGTGGCCGCCCGCGAGCTGACCCGGGCAGAGAAGGACACCCCCACGGTCATCGCGGACGGCGTCTGGCCCCGGCTGCTCGCGGGAAGCCCGGACACCGTCCGGGACCAGATCGAGCAGATGACCGAGGCGACCGGCGTCCGGGAAGTGATGGTCCAGGACCTCGTCGCCGACCCGCAGGCCCGCGCGCACTCCCGCGCCCTGCTCGCCGGAGCCCTCGGTGCCGCACCGGCCGCCGCGGCCAGGGCCGGTTCGTCCGGCTGAGGCGGGAGGACACAAGGCGCTCCTCGCGACCGTCGCGGTCGCCTGGACCCGAGGCACCGGTGCCGCCGGCGGGGAACCCCTCGACCGCCTCCGCGCGCTCGTCGCGGGCGGCTGTCGCGAAAGGGGCGGCAGGGCGTAACCGCCCGGCCGCCCCTCCTGCCCTCAGGTCCGCGGGGGCCGTGACCCGTCAGGCCGGGGCAGCAGCCTGCTTGCGGGCCACGTAGACGGTGTTGGTCGCCGTCCCGCCCTGCAAGGGGTTGGCGAAGTCGACGACGTGCGCCTCGGCCTCGGGGAAGACTGCCGTGAGTACCGAGTGGAACTCCTCGTCCGGCGGGTCGTTCGACCACAGGGCGAAGACCCCGTGCGGATGGAGGTGCGCGGCGAGCGCGCGCAGTCCTTCGGGCCGGTAGAGGGCGGCGTGCCGGGGGTGCAGGACATGGCGCGGCGAGTGGTCCACGTCCAGGAGTACGGCGTGGAACCGGCGCCCCGGCTGCTGCGGGTCCAGTCCGCTCTCGTCGGCGGCCATCGCGAAGAAGTCGCCATGGACCAGCCGGCAGCGGGTGTCCGAGGCCAGACCGGCCCCCAGGGGAACCAGGCCGCGCCGGTGCCAGTCGATGACTTCGGCGAGGGCGTCGACGACGGTCAGCGAGCACACCCGCGGGTCGTCCAGCGCCGCCCGCGCGGTGTACCCGAGCCCCAGACCGCCCACGGCGACGTCCAGTCGAGCGTCCTGGGGCCAGGGCGCCAGGCCGAGCCGGGTGAGGGCGATCTCGCCGGCCGTGAAGAGGCTGGACATCAGGTACTCGTCGCCGAGCTTCACCTCGTACACGTCCTCGCCCGTCGACGGGTCCCGCCGGCGTCTGAGGCTGATCTCGCCGATCGGCGTCGTCCGCCAGTCGATCTCCTCGAACCGGACGCTCATCCGTGCACCTCTCCGCGGGGTCTGGGGCTGGGGACCGGGATCCGGGGTGGCGGGGGCGGAGCCCCCGCACCCCCGGGCCGGCAGGCGGCGATGATGTAGGGGCTGTTCAGCCGGTTGCGGGGGTGGGGGCGTAAAGCCCCGGTCCCGCCCGCGCGGGGGGTGAGCTGGT
>NZ_JBHXRV010000055.1:0-54223 GCF_042716745.1 Streptomyces sp. NPDC058663 | reverse complement strand
CCGCGGTGGGCGGTGGGCCGGCGCAGAATGTGCCGAGGGCCGGCCCGCCGCGGCAGCCGCCCCGGCGGGCCTCAGCTGCCGCCGAAGTAGGCGTCGAAGTTCTTGCTGAAGTCCTGGTTGTTGAAGCGGTCCCAGTTGATCGACCAGGTCATCAGACCGCGCAGGGACGGCCAGGTGCCGTGGGTCGGGTAGCTGCCGCAGTTCGTCTTCTTCGTCAGGCAGTCCAGTGCCTTGTTGACCTCGGCGGAGGACACCCAGCCGTTTCCCGCGTGGGTGGAGGCGGGCATCCCGATGGCGACCTGTCCGGGACGCAGCGGCGGGAAGACGTTGTTCGCGTCCCCCGCCACCGGGAAGCCGGTGAGCAGCATGTCGGTCATCGCGATGTGGAAGTCGGCGCCGCCCATCGAGTGGTACTGGTTGTCCAGGCCCATGATCGGACCCGAGTTGTAGTCCTGGACGTGCAGCAGGGTCAGGTCGTCCCGCAGTGCGTGGATGACCGGGAGGTAGGCGCCCGCGCGCGGGTCCTGGCCGCCCCACTTGCCCACGCCGTAGAACTGGTAGCCCAGCTGGACGAAGAAGGTCTCGGGCGCCATGGTCAGGACGAAGCCGCTGCCGTACTTGGCCTTGAGGGTCTTGAGCGCCGAGATCAGGTGGACGACGACCGGGGTGGTCGGGTTCTTGAAGTCGGTGTCGGCGGTGTCCAGGGAGAGCGAGTGGCCCTCGAAGTCGATGTCGAGGCCGTTCAGCCCGTACTCGTCGATGATCTTCGAGACGGAGGCGACGAACGCGTCACGGGCGGCGGGCGTGGTGAGCCGGACCTGCCCGTTCTGTCCGCCGATGGAGATCAGTACTTTCTTGCCCTGGGCCTGCTTGGCCTTGACGGCGGCTTTGAACTCGGCCTCCGACTCGACGTTCGGGCACTCGGCGACGGGGCAGAGCTCGAACCGGATGTCCCCACTGGTCACCGAGGTGGGCTCGCCGAAGGCGAGGTTGATGACGTCCCAGGAGGCGGGGACGTCGGCCATCCTGGTGTAGCCGGAGCCGTTGGCGAAGCTGGTGTGCAGATAGCCGATCAGGGCGTGGGCGGGCAGGTCACCACCGGGGCCGGGGTCGCCGCCGCCCGGCGGAGTGGTCACGGTGACGGCCGCGGACCTGGCCGACTCGCCGTCCGCGTTCAGGGCGGCCACCTGGACGCTGTAGGCGGTGGCGGGGGTGAGCCCGGTGAGCGTGGCGGAGGTGCCGGTCACGGTGGTGGCCCTGGTGCCGTCGCGGTAGACGGCGTACGAGGAGGCGCCGGTGGACGCGGTCCAGGTGAGAGCCGCGCTGGTCGGGGTGACGGTGCCCGCCTTCAGCCCGGCCGGCGGGGCGGGCGGCTGGGGCTGGTCGCTGTCGCCGGGACCGAACAGGCTCAGGTCGTCGGCGTAGTAGGCCGGGGTGCCGTACCAGCCGTGGGTGTATATCGAGACCTGGGTGGTGTTCGCCCCGGTCTTGAAGGTGGTGCTCAGCTGCTTGAAGGCGTCGGCCGACTGGGTCCAGGTCGACACGTCGGTGGTGCCTGTGCCGCTCGCGCCGAGGTAGACGTACGCGCCGCGCACCCAACCGCTCAGCGTGTAAGTCGAGTTGGGCTTGACCTTGACGGTCTGGGTGCACTTGGCGTGGTCGCTGCCCGTGGGGGTGGCCTTGAGGGCGGAGGTGCCGCTGCGGACGGGAGAGGTGACGGTGGCGCCCGCGGTGCAGTTCCAGCCGGTGAGCCCGGCTTCGAAGCCGCCGTTGCGGGCGAGTTCCGCATCGGCCGCGACCGCTGCCGGGGCGGCGGCGGTCAGGCCGGACGCGGCGAGCGCGAGAGCGGTGGCGAGGAGGCCGAAGGACGAGGCGGCACGACGGCCTCTGGGCGCGCGGGATCGGTGGGGACGGTCCACAACTGCCTCCGGAGCGGGGGGAGATGGGGGTTCGATGGCCGCCCAATGTGGTCCAGACCAATAACCTTGTCAAGGCTCCCGGCAGCGTTCGCCGATCCACTGCGGTTCTGCCGGTGCCCCGCCGGTCAGCGGGCGTCTCCCGTCGTCGACGACCTGATGATGTCCCCGTGCGCGAAGTCGCCGGGCGGGATGCCGGGGTGGTGGCTCCCGGGGCGGGCGTGCGGGGCGGTGACGCCCAGGGCGAGCCGGGAGACGATGCGGTAGCGGTCGCCCCGGTAGACCGAGTGGACGTACTCGACCGGCTGGCCTGCGGTGTCGGTGGTCAGGCGCTCGATCAGCAGGGCGGGGGAGAGGACCGGAACGTCGAGCACCCCGGCCTCGGCCTCGTTGACCACGGTCGGCTCGATGGACTGCACCGCCTGGTCGACGTGAACCTGGTGGTGCTCGCGCAGGTGGTCGTACAGGTCCCCCGCCTCCAGCTCCTGCGGAGTGAGGGAGGGTACCAGGTCGGCGGGGATGTGCAGGTGCTCGATGGCGATCGGCGTTCCGTCGACCAGTCGCAGGCGGGCGATGGAGATGACCCCGGCGGCCGGTGAGATGTGCAGCTTGCGGCCGATGCGGGCTCCCGCGCGGAGGGTGTCCAGCCGCAGCAGCCTGCTGGACCAGGCGCCCCCGGCCCGCGGCACGGCGAACGCCGCGTCGTCGGAGACGAGTTCCTGGGTGATCTTGGCGGGGGCGACGAACATGCCGCGGCCGTGTTCGCGTACCAGCTGCCCGGTGGCGACGAGTTCGTCGACGGCGGCGCGCAGGGTCGGGCGGGAGACGCCCAGTTCGGTGCTGAGCGTGCGTTCCGAGGGGATGGCGTCGCCGGGACTGCGTACCTCGATCAGACCGAGGAGGAACTCCCGGACCCGCTCCCGCTTGAGTACGGCACCTGAGGAGTTGCTCTCCATGACTCCGGCCTCTCTGCCTCGCTTCACCACAACTGGTCTGGTGGTAAAGGCCAGCTTAGGTGCTCCCCGTGAACCGTGCCAGCAAAAAGCCTTGTTTACCAAGGGGTTGACGCCCTCATTGGTCTATGCCACCTTCGAGCCACATCGTTGGCCAGTTGCCCAACTGGTCAACTCTTCCGCGAGGTGAATCCAGTGAAGATCCGCTTCATTCCCCCTGCCGCGGCACTCGCGGCCGCCTGTGTGCTCACCGCCTGCAGCAGCACCTCGTCCGGCTCAGGCCAGGCGGGCGGTCCCGAGACGCTGACCGTGTGGATCATGAAGGACAGCGTTTCCGACGCCTACCTCCAGCGGTTCGAGAAGGACTTCGAGCAGCAGCACAAGGACACCGTCCTTGACATCCAGATACAGGAGTGGGACGGCATCGGTGAGAAGATCACCGCCGCGCTCGCCAGCAAGGACGCCCCCGACGTCATCGAGGTGGGCAACACCCAGGTCGCGCAGTACGCGCAGAGCGGCGGCGTCCTCGACCTGAGCGACAAGGCCGGGGAACTGCGGGGGGCCGACTGGCTCCCCGGCCTCGCCGAGCCGGGCAAGGTCGACGGCAAGCAGTACGGCATCCCCTGGTACGCGGCCAACCGCGTCGTGATCTACCACAAGGACCTCTTCGCCAAGGCAGGCATCACCTCCCCGCCCAGGACCCGTGACGAGTGGCTGCGGATCACCGAGAAGCTGAACCGGGGCAAGACGCAGGGCATTTACCTCCCCGGGCAGAACTGGTACACCCTCGCCGGCTTCATCTGGGAGGAGGGCGGAGAACTCGCCGAGAAGCAGGGCGAGAAGTGGAAGGGGGCGCTCGACAGCCCGGAGGCTCTGCGGGGCATGGACTTCTACCAGCGGCTCCAGGCGCTGGGCAAGGGGCCCAAGGACGCCGACGAGGCCAAGCCCCCGCAGGCGGACGTCTTCGCCAAGGGGGACGTCGCCCAGATCATCGCCGTTCCCGGCGGCGCCAGAATCGTGGAACAGGCCAACCCCGCCCTCGCGGGCAAGCTCGGCTTCTTCCCGATCCCCGGCCGTACCGCGGGCACCCCGGGAGCCACCTTCACCGGCGGGTCCGACCTGATCGTTCCGGCCGCGTCCGCCCACCCCGACGCCGCCTACCAAGTGGTCAAGTCACTCGCCGGGGAGAAGTGGCAGCGGGACCTCGCGAAGACCATGAGCTACGTACCCAACAGGACCTCGCTCGCCGACGCCCTCCAGGACGACGAGGGCACCGCCGCCATGGCCGCGGCGGCGGCACAAGGGCGCGCCACGCCCAACTCCCCGCAGTGGGCCGCCGTGGAGGCGACCAACCCGATCAAGGAGTACATGACCGCGGTACTGACCGGAAGCGACCGGCAGAAGGCCGCGAAGGACGCCTCCGACGCCCTCAGCAAGACGCTCAACTCATGAGGCGACTCGTGAGCGGGGCCCGGCCGGTCACGGCTCGGCTCGTGAGCGGGGCCCGGCCGGTCACGACTCCGCTCATGAGTGGGGCCCGGCCGGGGACGCGGGCATGACGCGCCCGGCCACCCGCCCCGGCGCGGCGGCCGGACCGGTCGCCGTGGAGACGGGCCCCGTCCCCCCATCCGCCCCGGCACCACCGCCCGCACGCGGGCGCCGCGTTCCCGGCTCTCTGTGGCCGTACCTGCTCATCGCCCCCACGGTCCTCGGTATCGCCGTCCTGCTCGCCTACCCCCTCGCCCGCAACCTGCTCATATCCCTCCAGCACTACGGCATGGCCGAACTCATTCGAGGCGGCGCGGAGTTCGCCGGCCTGGAGAACTACCGGGAGATCCTGGGTGACGCCGAGTTCTGGCAGGTCACCCGGCGCACCCTGGTGTGGACCGCGATCAACGTCGTCCTCATCATGGTGATCGGCACAGCCGTCGCGCTGATGCTCCAGCGGCTGGGCAGGAGGATGCGGACGCTGGTCCTGAGCGGCCTCGTGCTCGCCTGGGCCAGTCCCGTCATCGCCACGACCACGGTCTTCCAGTGGCTCTTCTCCTCCCGGCTGGGAGTGGTCAACTGGCTGCTGGTGCGGCTGGGGTTCGACTCCTTCCAGGACTACTCGTGGCTGGCGCACGGGCCGGCGGCCTTCACCGTCCTGGTGCTGCTCGTCGTCTGGCAGTCGGTGCCGTTCGTCGCCATCACCCTGCACTCCGCGCTGACCACCGTCCCCACCGAGCTCTTCGAGTCGGCGCGGATCGACGGCGCGGGCGGCTGGCGGATCTTCCGCTCGATCACGCTGCCCCTGCTCCGACCGATCTTCGGGCTCGTACTGAGCCTGGAAGTCATCTGGGTCTTCCGCTGCTTCGCCCAGATCTGGGCCGTCACCGGGGGCGGGCCCGGCGGAGCCACCACCACCCTGCCGGTCTACGCCTACCAGGTGGCCCGCTCCCTGCACCGCTACGACCTCGGGGCCGCCGCGGCGACGCTCACCGTACTCATCCTGATCGGTGCGCTGATCCTCTACTTCCGTCAGATGTTCCGGCAGGAGGCCGAACTGTGAGCCCCGCTCCCGTGAGCCCCGTCCCCGTGAGCCCCGCCCCCGCAAGCCCCGTCCCCGTGAGCCCCGCCTCCGCGTCCCGCGTGCTGCGGCGGCTGCCCCTGCACGCGGGCGCCCTGCTCACCTTCGTGGCATGCGTCTTCCCGGTGTACTGGATGGTCCTCACCGCCTTCAAACCCACCCCCGACATCCAGGCCGAGACGCCCCTCTTCCTGCCCACCTCGCTGACCCTGGAGCACTTCTCCGCAGCGGTGAACGCCGACGGATTCTGGTCGTTCTGGCGCAACAGCCTCCTCGTCACGGCCGGTTCCGTCCTGCTGGCCCTCGCCATCGCCCTCGGCTCTGCCTTCGCGGTGGCGCGGCTGCGCTGGAAGGGCCGCCGCGGCTTCGTCCTGATGGTCTTCCTCGCACAGGTCGCCCCCTGGGAAGCGCTCCTCATCCCCATGTACGTCATCGCCCGCGACACCGACATGCTCGACCGGCTCCCCACCCTCACCCTCGTCTACTTCATGATCACCCTGCCGTTCACGATCATCACCCTGCGGAGCTTCCTCACCGGAATACCCAAGGAACTGGAGGAAGCCGCCCAGGTCGACGGCTGCACCCGCGCGGCCGCGTTCCGCAGGGTCACCCTCCCGCTGCTCGCCCCCGGCCTGCTCGCCACCTCGCTCTTCGGATTCATCACCGCCTGGAACGAGTTCGCCTTCGCCAACATGCTGATCATCAAGAACCAGGACGACCGCACCCTCCCGGTCTGGCTCTCCTCGTTCTCCAACGTCTTCGGCACCGACTGGGGCGCCACCATGGCTGCCTCCACCCTCTTCGCGCTGCCCGTCCTCATCCTCTTCCTGGTGCTCCAGCGCCGGGTCGCCACCGGCCTGGCCGGCGGCGCGGTCAAGGGCTAGGAGGCCCCGTGTTACGACCGTCCACAGACCCCGGACTCGTCCCGGTCCCCTCAAGGATCAGCCGGTCCTCAGGGACCTTCACCCTCGACGAAACCACCGCCGTCCGCGCCACTGCGGGGGCCGAGCCGGCCGCCGCCCTGCTGCGCACCCTGCTCGCCCCCGCGACCGGCCTGCCCCTGCCCCTCGCCCCCGACGGGCGGATCGTCCTCGTCCTCGAACCGGGCCTCACCGGCCTCGGTGCGGAGGGCTACGGCCTGACCGTCAGCGCCGAGACGGTACTGCTCCGCGCCGCGGGCGCCGCCGGCCTGCGGCACGGCGTACAGACCCTCCGGCAGCTCCTGCCCGCCGCCGCACTCCGGCCGGAACCGGTCCGGGGGGTGCGGTGGGCCCTCCCCGGCATCGAGATCACGGACGTGCCCCGGTACGCCTGGCGCGGCGCGATGCTCGACGTGGCCCGCCACTTCCAGCCCGTCTCCTTCCTCCGGCGCTTCACCGATCTGCTCGCCCTGCACAAACTCAACGTGCTGCACCTGCACCTGACGGACGACCAGGGCTGGCGGATGCCGGTCGAGGCGTACCCCCGGCTCACCGAGGCCGCGGGCGTGCCGCACGGCGGCGCGTACGGCCGCGAGGAGTTGCGCGAGCTGGTGGCGTACGCCGCCGAGCGGGGCGTCACCGTCGTACCGGAGATCGAGATGCCGGGCCACGCGCGAGCCGCGCTGGCCGCCTACCCGAACCTCGGCAACTTCCCCGGCCGGCGCCTGGAGGTCTGGCAGAGCTGGGGAGTGTGCGACACCGTCCTCGGCGTCACCGACGACGTCCTCGACTTCTGCCGCACCGTGCTGGACGAGGTCATGGACGTCTTCCCCTCGCCCTACGTCCACGTCGGCGGCGACGAGTGCCCGACCACCGAATGGCACCGCTCCCCCGACGCCCTGCGGCGCGTGGCCGAGGAAGGGCTGGAGGGCCCCGACGCGCTCCACGGCTGGTTCATGGAGCAGATCGGGAGCTTTCTGACCGGGCGCGGGCGACGGCCGCTCGGATGGACCGAGACCGGGCGCGACCTGCCCGACTCCTTCACCGCCCTGGCCTGGCGCGACGCGGATCACGGGCTGACGGCGGCCTGCCGCGGCCAGCCCGTCATCATGGCGCCGCACCGCTCCACGTACCTCGACTACCCGCAGTCCGCGCACCCCGCCGAACCCCCCGGCCAGTCGGGCGACCCGGTCGACCTGCACGCCGTGTACGGCACCGATCCCGCCCCCGCCCACTGGGAGAGTGCGGCCGCCGCACAGGTGCTCGGCACCCAGGCCCAGCTGTGGACCGAGTACGTCGCCACCCCGGCGCACGCCGAGTACCTCGCCTTCCCCCGGCTGTGCGCACTGGCCGACACCGCCTGGTCCGGCGGCCGCGACTGGCCCGGCTTCCAGGCCCGGCTGCACCACCACAGAACCCGGCTCGACGCCCTCGGAGTGCCGAGCCGTCCCTCCGCGATCCTTCGTCCCGAGAGGACCACCACGTGAGCGCCATCAGCACGAACAAGAGCACGCGCACCACCAGGATCCGCGCGGCCCTGGCCGCCGCCCTCGTGGCCGGACTCGGCTGCGCCGCCCTGTCCGCGACCCCCGCGGCCGCCGCGGGCGAGGCACTGACGGTCCAGTACCGGCAGAGCGCCGCGGGCAGCGACCAGGCCGAACCCTGGTTCAAGGCCGTCAACACCGGCACCGCCCCTCTCGCCCTCAGCCAGGTCAAGATCCGCTACTACTTCAAGGCCGACGCGGGCGCCTCGTACACCTTTGCCTGCTCCTGGGCCGTCAAGGGCTGCGGGAACATCACCGGCACTTTCGGCACCCTCGCCAGGCCGACCGCCACCGCCGACCGCTACCTGGAGATCGGCTTCACCGCCGGCGCAGGCACCCTCGCGCCCGGCGCGGACACCGGCGACATGCAACTGCGCTTCCACCGCTCCAACTGGCAGCCGCTGAACCAGAACGACGACTACTCCTTCGGACCCGCCCAGACCTCGTACGCCAACTGGTCGAAGGTCACCGCGAGCGTCGGCGGTACGCAGGTGTGGGGCACGGCCCCCGAGGGCAGCGGCCCGGGCCCCGACCCGGACCCGACCGATCCGCCGCCCACCGGCGCCACGCTCTTCGACGACTTCAACTACACCTCGCACACCGACCCGGCGATCGGCGCCCACGGCTGGAGCGTACGGTCCAACGCGGGCGGCCCCGGAGTGCCGGGCGCCACCTGGGCCGCCCAGAACGTCACCTTTGCCAAGGAGGGGACCAACTCGATCATGAACCTGGAGACCTCGACGGCCGGCACGCCCGAGTCCACGAAACACACGGAAGTCCTCACCCAGGCGACGAAGTTCAAGAACGGGACCTACGCGGCCCGGGTCCGGTTCTCCGACGCGCCGAAGGCAGGGGGACCCGACGGTGACCGCGTCGTGCAGACGTTCTTCACCATCAACGACCTCAAGGCCCCGATGGCGGACGACTACGCCGAGTACGACTTCGAGTACCTGCCCAACGGCGGCTGGGGCGAGCCCGCCAACATCCTCTACGCCACGTCGTGGGAGACCTACCGGCCCGACCCCTGGGAGGCCGTCAACCAGCACACCGAGGCGCGCACCAGCTACGCAGGCTGGCACGACCTGGTCGTCACCATCAACGACAGCAACATCGTCTACTACGTCGACGGCCAGGAGTTCGGCCGCCACGACGCCCGGTACCTGCCGGAACGCCCGATGTCCATCAACTTCAACCAGTGGCTCATCGATCTCGCGGGCCAGACCGGCACCACTCCGCGCGCCTACGACCAGAAGGTCGACTACGTGCTGCACGTCAAGGACCAGGTGCTGACTCCGGCCCAGGTCGCCTCCAAGATCGCCGCCTACCGGGCGGCCGGCAAGACCTTCGAGGACACGGTGCCCGCCGGCCAGTGACGCGAGGGGCCGGTGGGCGGACAGGCGTCCGCCCACCGGCCGCGAGGCGCGTGGGCGGGCCGCCGCGCCCGCCGTTCCCCCCTGGTACGCGTGTGGCCGCCGATAACACTGCTATGTGGGGAGATCGGGGGTATGCAGGGAGTATGAATACTTTCACGTACCTGGCGGCCGAAGGCGGCCCCCCGCTCCTGCTCATCGTGGTCGGAGTCGTGCTGGTCCTGCTCCTCCTCGGGGCTTTCGTCTACGGCAGCCGCCGCGCGAGGCGCAAGCCGCAGACCAACCGCATCGACCCCGACGTCGAATTCGGGGACGGCGGGAGGCAGCGGGGGAAGACCTGGCAGACGATCGACGACGACCCCGACCAGGGCAGCCCGCACCGGTAGAGCGAGGGGCCCGGGCCGGCCCACCGAGGCTCGTGGGGCGACACCTCAGGGGCGCGCACTCACGGTGAAGCGCGCCCCGTCGGGGTCGCTCAGGAGCGCCCGCGCCGCGTCCGGGTCCCTTCGCAGGACTCGCCCGCCGTGGGTGCGTGCCGCGTCGACGCAGGCGTTCACGTCCGCGACGTGGAAGTGGATCTGCCAGTGGGGCCGGACCGCGGGATCGGGTGCGGCCTCCGCCGCTCCGGAACGGATACGGGCCACGATGCCGCCTCCGCTGCGAAGCACCACGCTCTCGTCCTCGTAGCTGACGTCGCAGCTCCCGGGGGCGGCGGAGTCCCAGCCGAGGACTCCCGAGTAGAAGATCGCGGCATCGAAGGCGTTACGGGTGTGGAGTTCCACGAAGGCCGGGGCCGTGCGGCGCCATTGTTCCCAGCCGGACACCAGCTCTCCCTCCCACACCCCGAAGACCGCGCCGTCGCGGTCCGCCATCAATGCGGCCCGCCCCGGGGGGAGGGAGAGGGGCCCCACCGCCGTGGTTCCGCCGCGCTCCCGGCCCAGCGCCACGGACTCGTCCGCGTCGGCGGTGGCGAAGAACGGAGTCCAGGCGACAGCCGTCTGCCCCATGCTGCCCACGGGCGACACCCCCGCCACCGGTACCCCGTCCACATCGGCGAACTTGTACCGGCCGCCCAGTTTCCCGGTGCGCCATTCCCAGCCCAGTACGGCGCGGTAGAACTCCTCGGTGGCTTCGAGGCTGCGGGTGGCGAGGCTCACCCAGCAGGGGGTGCCGAACACCGAGCTGCTGGTCGTGTTCCCGGGCGTGGCTGCCTGGCGGCCGTTCATCTCTTCACCGTTCTGACGTCGGGCAACGGTGTCGCGGTCAGCCGCCTCCGGTGGCGGCCGCCGGCCGGCGGACACCGCGACGGCGACGGAACTGGGGATCGTCCCGTGCGCGTCCACCGTCGCGGTAACCGGACCGCCCCCATCATCGCGCCGTCTGCCCTGCCGGGCCATCCGGTCCGCGGCTCTCGACCGAGCAGGCAAGCGCACGCACACCAGGGCAGGTCCTCGTGCGGGCGCCCCGCGTCACGCGGCAGCACGTGGCCGTCGGCATGGTGAATACCCACGGCCCCAGAGCGACGGGGTGCGCGTGCGGTCTTCCCCGGGCACAGTGGGTGGCGAGGTCGTGCCACCTGGCGAAAGGCCGCAGACCGACCTGAGGTGCTCTCGCGGAACCGGGGCGATCAATGTTTCGTACACAGGCCGCCGACGACGGGGACGAGCTGCTGGCCAGGCTCGCAGCGCTCACCGCCCAGGCCAGGGAACTGGCGAAGATGCAGCGTTCCCGGGTCGAGCTGGCAGTGGCCCTGCAGCGCGGCATGCTGCCGCAGGACCTGCCGAGCCCGCCCGGCGTGCGGCTCGCCGCCGGCTACATGCCCGCCCATCACGGGCTCAATGTCGGAGGGGACTGGTACGACGCCTTCACCATGCCGGACGGGCGTATCGGCCTGTCCATCGGCGACGTACAGGGCCACAACATCGAGGCCGCCGCCTTCATGGGGCAGGTCCGGGTGGGCCTGCGTGCACTGGCCCACGTGACGAACGACCCCGGCGAACTGCTTGCGCGCACCAACGACCTCCTGGTGTCGCTGGGCGCGGACCTCTTTGCCACATGCACCTTTCTCCGGCTCGATCCGGCCACCGGCGTCCTGGAATGCGCCAGGGCCGGCCACATCCCGCACATCTGGGCCACGGCCGACGGCCGGTCGGGTGTCGACGAGGGAGAGTGCGGTCCCCCGCTCGGCGTACTCGAAGGCGCCGAGTATCCCGTGGTCTGCCACCGGCTCACCATGGGCGGTGTGGTCGTGCTGCTGACCGACGGAGTGGTGGAAGGGCCGTCGCTGAGTCTCGACGAAGGCCTGAGCCGGGTGATGCGGCTCGCCGAGATCACCGCGGCCGCCGGCCTGGGCATCAACGCTCTCGCGAACGGGGTCATGCGGCTGGCGGACACCGTGGGGCATGAGGACGACGCCGCTGTTCTCATCGTCGGACACGAGGGCGGGGCACTGTAGCGGTGCCCGCACGCGGACGCGCGCCACGCGGAAGATCGCACGCCGGCCGTGGCTCGCGTGGCCGAAACGGCCGCGGCGGTGTCTGATGGCTGCTGTGTTGGTGACCCGGCGATTCCGCCTGTCCTGGGAGCGATTCCGCCTGTCCTGGGAGGCAGTCCTCAAAACGCTGGCCGTTGCCCTCCTCTACTACGCGGCCGGGCGCCTGGGCCTGCTCGGCGGGCTCACCGTCGAAAGTGCGACCGTCACCCCCATCTGGCCGCCCACCGGCGTCGCCGTCGCCGCGCTGCTCGTCTACGGCATGTCGGTCTGGCCCGGCATCGCCCTCGGGTCCTTCCTCGTCATCGCCTCCCTCACCACGCCCCAGCCCACCACGCTCATCACCGTGGCCGGCAACACCATCGCCCCGGTCTGCGCCTGTCTGATGCTGCGCGCCGTCGGATTCCGGCTCGGCATCTCACGCGTGCGCGACGGTCTCGCACTGGTGTTCCTGGGCGGGCTCGGCGCGATGCTGATCAGTGCGACGACAGGGGTGGGCCTGCAGGTGGTGACCGGTGGGCTGGGGACAGGGGAGTTCTGGTCCGTGTGGCTGGCCTGGTGGGTGGGCGATGCGATGGGCGTCCTGCTCGTCACTCCACTTCTGCTCGTGCTGGCGGGGGCGGCCGGACCACTGAAGCTGAGCCGCTGGAAGGAGATGCTGTGCCTGGGCCTCGCGGCCGTGATCATCGTGCCCGTGGCGGCGCGCGGGGAAATGAGTCTGCTCTTTCTCGTCTTTCCGCTGCTCATGTGGGCGGCACTGCGTTTCCAGCTGGCCGGGAGCATGGTGTGCGCGCTGTTCGCGTCCGTACTCACCACCTTCGAAGCGAAGACGCAACAGGGCGCCTTCCTCGGCCTGTCCGCCGTCGAGGTGATGGTCAAACTCCAGGCGTTCAACGGTGCTGCCGCCCTGACCGCACTCATGCTGTCCGCGATGGTCGCCGAACAGCGCGCCACCCGGCGCTCGGTGCGAAGCGCCTGCCGGGAACTCGCCGAGGTGCTGGAGCATCTGGCGGCGGGGGAGTCCCCGCCCGATCAGTCCGCCAGGCACGCTCTCGCCTCGCGCGCCGACGACACCGCGCCGGGGACAGGGCCTGGGGCGGGGACGGACAGACCTCCCGGCGGATGACCGGTCACGCGTAGGGTGTTGCGCCCCCGTGCACCCGGCACGGATCGAGCCCCTGACCGGGCCCTGTCCGCAAGGAAAAAATACGTGAATTCCGGATTACTGCTGTCCCTGACAGGTCTCGCCCTGCTGGACAGCGTCAGCATCGGGACCTTGTTCGTCCCGGTATGGCTGATGCTCTCCCCGGCGCGGGTGGGTACGAGCAGAATTGTCGTCTACCTCGGAAGCATCGCAGCCTTCTACCTAGGTGTGGGCCTGCTTGTCGTGCTCGGCGCGGACGCGGTGTTCTCCGCCGCCAGTGAGGTTTTGGAGAGCCGCACCGCGCTGTGGATCCAACTGGTCGCCGGTGTCGCGCTGTTCTTGCTGAGTTTTCGCTTCGCCCCCAGGAAGGGTGAGGCGAAAAGTGCGCAGAAGGACGCGGCAGGCCGCTGGCACGCGCGTACCGAGGCCAGGTCGTCGTCGGTGCTGTGGATCGTCGGCCTCGCGCTGCTGGCCGCGCTCATGGAGGTGGCGACGATGCTTCCGTATCTGGGAGCCATCGGGCTGCTGACCACGTCCGGGCTCGCCGGGGCTTCCGTCGTCGCGCTGTTGGCGGGCTACTGCCTGATCATGGTGCTGCCGGCCACGCTCCTGCTCCTCGCGTGGACCGTGGCCAGGGACAGGACGCGGCCGCTCCTGGACCGTCTGGGCGCCTGGCTTTCCCAGCGGGCCGACGGTGCCCTGGGATGGGTGCTGGGCATCGTGGGATTCCTGGTCGCCCGGGATGCCGCAGCCCGCCTGTGGTACCCGGAGATGTTCGGACACTGAGGCCCGCGGGGCAGCCGCGAGGAGGGCGCGCTCACGGCCCCGAGTACGGCCGGAGCGGTGCGCACTCGCGGACCCGAGTACGGCCGGAGCGGTGCGCACCGACGGCCCTCCGCCGCCACGGCGGGAATCTGTGCCCAGGGCCCGTTCGGGCGCCTTGACTCTCCCCCCGTGGGAGACCCGAGAGTGGCACGCATGAACGTCGAGAACGCCGAGTCCTGGAGCATCGGAGAGGTCGCGCGGAAAACCGGGCTGACCGTGAAGCTCATCCGGCACTGGTCCGACACCGGAGTGGTGCACCCTGCCTCGCGGACGCCGGCCGGCTACCGGGTCTACGACTCCGAGGCTGTGGCCCGTCTGGAGCTGGCACGGACCCTGCGGGACCTGGGGCTGGGTCTGGCGGCGGTTCGTGACGTGCTGGAGCGCGAGCACACCTTGGCCGAGGTGGCCGCGGCCCACGTCGACGCACTGGAAGTGCGGATTCGCACGCTGCGTTCGCAGCAGGCGGTCCTGCGCTCCGTCACCCGCCGCAACACCACCACCGAGGGGCTTCCCGCCATGACCGCACTCGCACGCATGTCCGCCGTCGAACGCCGCGCGCTCATCCAGGACTTCGTCACGGAAACACTCGGGGAGCTGGATGTTCCCACGTACCGCCGCGGGCTGCTGGCGGCCACCCCCGATCTGCCCGCCGACCCCACGGATGAGCAGGTCGACGCGTGGATCGAGCTGAGCGAACTGGTGGCGGACCCCGCGCTCCGCGACGGGATGCGCCGGATGGCGCGGTACGCCGCTGAACACGCCCCTGGCGAACACGACGAGGGCACCCTCCGGGACGTGCGGCGGGTGACGGACGACTGGCTGCGGCGTGTCAACGCGGCGATGGCCGAGGGCGTCGCCCCGGACTCACCGGCGGCCGAGCCCGTCGTCGCGGAAACCGTCGCGGCCTGGATCCCCACGCAAGCGTCCCTGCCCGGTGCGCCGCACACGGACGACGCGCAAGCCAGGAGCCTCTTGCTGGAGCAGCTCGAGGTCGCCTCCGACGTACGTGTCGAGCGGTACTGGCAGTTGCTGTGCGTCCTCAACGACCGACCGGTCCCACCGGGCATGGCGGCGGCCGGGGAATGGCTGGTGACGGCGTTGCGGACCAACCCCAAGCCCGGTGCACGTGCCGCGGAACTCGGCGAGCTGTACGACACCGGGGCCGACGTATGGGCACCCGCGGGCGTGCTGAACGCCTGCCGCGCCGTCCTGGACGCGGTGGGCGAGGTCGTGGCTGCCGTGGAGCCGGGCCAGCTCGACGGGGCGACGCCCTGCGCCGACTGGGATGTGCGTGCCCTGCTCAACCACCTGGTCCACGAGAACCTGCTGTGGGCGGGCCTGGCCGACGGGGCCCCTCGCTCCGGCCTGCCCTCCGACCACCTCGAAGGGAATCACGTCGAGGCGTTCCGCGGCGCATCGAGCGCCGCGCTGACCGCCTTCGGCCGGCCCGGCATGCTCGACAGGCGCTACGGTCCTGCGCCGGGGTGGCGGCTGGTCGAGCAGCTGGTGATCGAGATGCTGGTCCATGGATGGGACCTCGCCAAGGCCACCGGGCAGCCACGCGACCTCGTCCCCGACATCGCCGAGTCGGCTTTGCCCGTCGTACGGGAGATCGTCGGCGGGCTGCCCCGCACCGCTTCCGGCTCCTTCGCCCCGGCGCAGCCGGCACCCGCCGGCGCGAGTGCTCTCGACCGCCTGGCCGCCTATCTGGGCCGCGCCGTGGCCTGAGGGGCGCCTGGCACTCGCCGTCGGCCCGGGGAGCGCACAGGCGGCACCGCGGCCGGGTGGTCGGCCGGCCCGTTCGTGGTCGCCTCGATGAACCGGTCCAGCAGGGCCGGGCCGCTCACCGGCACCCACAGCCGGACGGCGCGCGAGTCGTACATCCCCAGGCAGACCGCCCCGACCGACCGCCGGCCGGGCAGGGGCAGCTGGTAGGAGTGAGCGAAGTAGACGGAGTCCCACGGTACGACGTAGTGGGTGACCCAGAGGAAACCGCGGCGGAAGTGGAGTACGGCGTTCTCCGGGTCGACCGCCGCCGTCGCCCAGCAGTAGTTGCTCGCGGCCAGCAGCACGACGGCCACAGCGGCCGTCACGGCGACCGCCCTCGCCGGGGGCATGGCATGCGCCGCCCACGCCGTCAGGGTGAGCGCTGCCGCGGCCGTCCCGCCCAGGCCCCATCGCAGAGTGCGGCTGGTGCCGGGGGTGTGCTCCGCCGCAGCGGCACAGTCCGGAAAGTGGTTCCGGACGCAGTCCCGCACGTGTGCGAGGCGCGCCACCGGCAGGACGATGTTCGCGCCGAGCCTCTCACCGGACTGCCGGGACACGAGGGCCAGCCGCGCGTACCCGGTGACCCGCATCAGAGGATTCCGCTGGATCCTGACCCCGCCGGCCTGCTCGGCGGGCAGCTGCCGCGTTTCCGCGGAGACGAGGCCGCCGGACATGGCGAACACCCCTTCCCTGAGCCGGACTTCGAACGACCGGTAGCGCAACCAGGCGACGAGCATCCCGAATGCCATCGCCGCCACCCCGAGCACCACCCCGGCGGCCACCACTTGTGCCCACCACGGCCCTGGGAGGTCCGAGACCGCCGGTAGGACCGGGGGAAGCGGGAAGAGGGCGGTGGCGTTGTTGTAGAGCTCCATGAGGAAGGGAAGCAGCAGCACGAACTGCCCGTAGGTGAGGGAGATCAGGAGATGGTCGCGGAGGCGGATCCGGTGAATCAGGTCACCCGTGTCCGTGGTGCGGGCGTGGTGGGCCGGGTCGTCGGTGTCCGTCGCAGGGTTGACCGTACGACTGTCAGTACTGGGTACCTGCGTGTCGCGGGCTGTACGGACCCGGCCGGCTGCGAAGTAGCCCTCGATCTCGGCAGCGACGGCTTGCGGGACCGCCTCGATCACCAAGGTGGCCCTGGCCTCCGTGCCGATGCCGATCAGTACGCGCGAGGAGCCCAGGAACCGTGCCACCACCGACCGGGAGACCTGGACGGATACCACCTCCGACCAGCCGAGCGAGGTGGAACGCCGCACCAGCAGACCTTTGTCGTAGCGGATGCCGCCGCTGTCCACGCAGAACCGGGTCGTCCACCAGTCCACGATCATGCCGAGCACGACGACACCGCCCACCAGCCCGAAGACCGCGGCCACCGGGATGCCGAACAGGACCGGCCACTTGGCACAGATCGACAGCCCCGCCATGACGGTGGGGACGACCGTCGTCGCGTGTTCCGCCGCACGGATCGCGAAGACGGCCGGGCTGTTGCGGCGCTTCCGGGGCGTCCGGGTCATGACGCGTGCTCGCGGACGAACTGCTCGAACCGAGTGGCCTCGGCCTGCGACAGGGGCCCGATCGACCGTGATTCGACGATCGTCGCCGTCCTGACGGTGAAGAGACGGAACCACCGCAGAATCGGACCCTGACGGGTCTCGCAGTACAGGACGCGGGACAGCGGGTACACCTCGCGTCGCCTCCACAGGCGCCCCCGCTCCACGATCACGCAGTCCGCCGTCAGCGTGTACCGGGAGTGCCGGTAACGGAGCGGAATCAGTACGAGGGCGTCGAACAACGCGAAGGCCAGCGCAGCCGCCGCCAGCGAGAAGATCCATCCGTGCCATTCCGGCGGGAGCGGCGAAAACTGGGTCAGGACGGCGGCGAGGACGAGCACCAGGGCGATTCCGGCCGCGTTTTCCACCTGCCAGAAGAACACGGACCGCTTGTCCAGTTGCCGCGCGGCGGCATCCGGTTCCTCCATGGCCAAGGCTTCCTTCTCGGGCTCGGGCTCAGCCGGCGTCCTGGGCGCACTGCGTCGGACGAGGCTCAACTTCGCTTGCGCAGAACCGGGTTACGGTCCTGCTCAGGGGTGTGTCTGAACCCAGATGATGCCCTACGCCACCCGCGCCCCGTCGAGAGCCGGTGCGGCCCGCCACCCAGGACGGACAGGAACGGAAATAGTCGGACAGCAGGGGCCGGGCGGGTCCCGGAACCGGTGGCGGCGGCGGGAGCACGCGGCCGGATCCGGCTGCGGGACCACACGTCGAGCCGGGGGCGGGTCCCTGAGTCCCCTGGTGGGAGGGTGGTGGGACACTGATGGAATGGATGTTCGCCGCAGGAACAACGTCACTGTCACCGGCCGTACGGACGGGCCGGTGCTGCTGCTGGCGCACGGCTTCGGATGTGACCAGAACATGTGGCGCCTGGTGGTCCCCGCGCTCGCCCGGGAGTACCGGGTGGTGCTCTTCGACTACGTGGGATCCGGCCGGGCGGATCCGTCGGCGTGGGACGAGCAGCGCTACAGCTCCCTGGAGGGGTACGCCCAGGACGTGCTGGAGGTGTGCGAGGAGCTGGACCTGCGGGACGTGGTCTTCGTGGGGCACTCGGTCAGTGCCATGGTCGGGGTGCTCGCCGCACAGCGCGCGCCGGAGCGCATCTCCCGGCTGGTGATGGTGGCCCCTTCGCCCTGCTACATCGACGAGGACGACTACCGGGGCGGCTTCAGCCGGGACGACATCGACGAACTGCTGGAGTCGCTGGAGTCGAACTACCTGGGCTGGTCGGCGGCGATGGCCCCGGTGATCATGGGGAACGAGGACCGGCCCGAGCTCGGCGAGGAACTCACGAACTCGTTCTGCGCGACCGACCCGGACCACGCCCGGGTCTTCGCCCGTACGACGTTCCTGACCGACAGCCGCAAGGACCTCCAAGCCGTCGTCGTACCGACGCTGGTACTGGAGTGCAGGCAGGACGCGATCGCCCCGCGCGAGGTCGGCGCCTACGTCCACACCTCGATCTCCGGCAGCCGGCTCGTCACCCTTGAGGCGACGGGGCACTGCCCGCAGCTGAGTGCCCCGCAGGCCACCGCTCGGGCGATCACCGACTTCGTCGGAGCGGCCCTGTGATGTGCCGCACCGACCAGGGGCCCGATCCTGGTGAGGGGCAGGACGTCGAGGCGACCGACGCGGCGTTCATCTCGCTGCTGGAGGACAGTGCCGAGGACCTCTACGAGCAGGCCCCGTGCGGCTATCTGTCGACCCTGATGGACGGCACGATCGCGAAGATCAACACGACGTTGCTGGACTGGCTGGGCCTGCCCCGGTCCCTGGTCGTGGGCCGGATGCGATTCTCCGACCTCCTCACGGTCGGCGGCAGGCTCTACCACGAGACGCACTTCGCCCCGACGCTCCAGATGGAGGGCGAGGTCAGCGGGGTCGCTCTGGAGATCAGGGCCGCGGGCAAGGTTCGGATGCCGGTGCTGGTGACTTCGAAGGTGAAGACGAGCAGCGAGGGCGAACCGCTGCTGATCCGCACCACGGTCTTCGACGCCCGCGACCGGCGCACGTACGAAACGGAACTGCTGCGCCGCCGCCAGGAGGCGGAGGAGGCACGCAGGCAGGCGGAGGAAGCACGCCGGCAGGCGGAGGCCCACCGCGCCCGGCTCCAGGAAGCCCTCGCGGTCCTGCAGCAGAGCCTGCTCCCCGCCGAGCTGCCCACGGTTCCCGGTCTTGAGGCCGGTTCGTACTACCACACGGCCTCGCCGGACCTTCTCGGCGGCGACTTCTACGACCTCCTCCCGCTCGACACCGGCCGGTGGGCGTTCTTTCTCGGCGACGTGTGCGGCAAGGGGCCCAAGGCCGCGGCGGTCACGTCGCTGGCCCGCTACACCCTGCGGGCCGCAGCCATGCACGACCCGGACCCCATCACCGTGCTGAGCACGCTGAACACCGTGCTGCACCAGCGGTTCTCCAGCGGAGACACCCGCTTCTGCACCGCCGTCTTCGGGGTCCTGGAACCCGGAGAGGGACACGTCGATGTGCACCTGGCGTCCGGTGGCCACCCCTACGCCCTCATCCAGCGCGCCGGCGGCGGCGCCGACTACCTGCCCACCCCGGGCGGGGTACTGCTCGGTGTCCTGCCCGGGGCCGAGTTCGTCGCGGCCCGCACCCGGCTGCTGCCGGGCGACACCATGCTGCTCTACACGGACGGTCTGACCGAGGCCCGCACCGGGCCCCAGCGCGACCTCTACGGCGAGGACGCTCTGCGCGCCTTCGCCGCGTCCCGGCCCGCGGCGGGCCCGCAGGCGCTGATCACCGCCCTGAGCGAGCTCCTCGACGGTTTCGGCGACGGCCTCGACGACGACACCGCACTCCTTGCCCTCGGCGTACCCCTCCCGCCCTCCACCCCTGCGAGCGAAGAACTGACATGAGCCCGCTGTCGATCACCACCCGGGAGGCCGCCACCGGCCTCGTACTGGAGGTATCAGGTGACCTCGATCACGAAACCGTGCCCGACTTCCGCAGGGCCCTGGACGGCCTCACCCTGAGGCCCGGGCAACTTCTCGTCCTGGATCTGGGCGGGATGGAGTTCTGTGACTCCAGCGGCATCAACGTCATGCTGGTCGCACGCAACCTGGCCACCGAGCAGGGCGCCCGAATCGCCCTGGCGTCGGTGCCGGCCAACACGGCTCGGATCCTGCGCCTGGTCGGACTGGACCGCGTCTTCCCCCTCCACCCCGACGCTTCCACGGTCACGGCTACCGGGGCAGGCTGAGCGGCGGGGCGCGCGGAGGGGTGCGGAGGGGCGCGGTACACGGTGACGACCGTGGGCGGGGCCGCCTTCCGTGACACGCACCCGTGGGCGCGCCCGCCTTCCGTGACGTGCACCGTGTGTGCCCCCCCGGTCCTACGTGACGCGCATCCCGCACCGCATCCGGCGGCGGTGTCCGACCTCCCGCACCGGACCCGTCAGGGTGAGCGGGACGGTGTGGTGGACGTGTGCGCTGGAGGCGGCGATCCGCAGTTCGAGCGCGCCCGGCTCGACCGTGCGGCGGCCGTCGGCGCCGGTGTACGCGGCGAGGTCCGCCGGGAACGTGGCGTGGACCTCGGCCGAGCCGCCCGGATTCAGCGGGACGCGGGCATAGCCGACGAGACGGACCTCGGGGCGGGCGACGCTGCCGACCGGGTCGTGCAGATAGAGCTGCACGACCTCGGTGCCGGGCCGGTCGCCGGTGTTGCGGAGGGTCAGGCGCACGGTGGTCTCCCCATCGGTGGGCAGCTCGGGGGCGTCGCACTGCGGGACACCCCAGGCGAACGTGGTGGTGGCCAGACCGTGCCCGAACGGGTACAGCGGTGTCGGGTCCACGGTGCTGGGGAAGCCGTGCCGGCCGAGCGGCGGGGCGAGGTACGGGGCGGGCTGGCCGCCTGGGTGGCGGGGCACAGCGACGGGCAGGCGGCCGGACGGGGCGACCCGGCCGGACAGCACCCCCGCGACGGCGCCGCCGCCCTCCTGCCCGGGGAAGAACGCCTGGACGACGGCCGCGGCCCGGTCGGACCAGCGGCCGAGCGCATAGGGCCGTCCGCTGAGTACGACGATGACGGTGGGCGTCCCGGAGTCCAGGGCGGAATCCAGCAACTCGCCCTGATTGTAAGGTAGTTCGAGGTCCATGGCGTCGCATCCCTCTCCCGAGGAGCCGCGCCCGAACAGGCCGGACCTGTCCCCGACCACGGCCAGACACACATCGCCGTCGGCCGGGTCGTCGACGAACACGGCATCCGGCAGTTCGGCGTGCAGCGCCTCGGCGAGCGTCGGCACCTCGATTCCGGTCGGCAGACCGGGGTGGTGGACGCCGACGTGCCGGGGGAACGTGTAGCAGCCGAGCATGGCGGCCTCCTCGTGGGCGAGCGGGCCGAGGACCGCGACGCGCAGCCTGCCGCCCGGGCGCACCGGTGACACCAGCGGCACCGCGCCGGCGTCGTTGGCGAGCAGGACCACGGACTCCTCGGCCACCTGCCGCGCCAGCTCCCGCATGTGCGGGGGGTTCAGATCCACGGGAGTGGCCGGCCGCGGGGACGTGCCCGGCGCCGCCACCGTGTCCGGCCCCGGTGACATGTCCGACCCCACGGGCCCCCCCGGCCCCGCCACCGTGTCCGGGGCGCCCGGAACACCCTCCCGCGCGGGCTCCCGCTCGGAGTCCAGCAGCCCCAGTTCGCACTTCTGCAGCAGAACCCGCAGTGCGGCCCGGTCGAGCAGGTGCTCGGGGAGCGGGTCGGCGGGGCTGAAGCAGCGCGCCGCCGGCAGCTCCACGTCGACCCCGGCCGCGAGGGCCAGCCGGGCGGCACCGCCCTCCCCGTCGGCGACCCGGTGCGCTTCCTCCAGCAGGGAGATGCCGTAGTAGTCCGAGACCACGGTCCCGGTGAACTCCCACCTCTCGCGCAGGTGTTGGGTGAGCAGCTCGGTGTGGGAGTGGGCGGGCAGGCCGTCGATGTCGTTGTAGGCCGGCATCACGGAGCGGGCGCCACCGTCGCGCAGTGCCATCTCGAACGGCGGCAGGATCACGTCGGCAAGTTCGCGCGGACCGAGCGGGGCGGGTGCGTGGTTGCGGGCGGCGCGGGAGGCGGAGTACCCGGCGAAGTGCTTGAGGGTGGCGACGATGCCGGCGGCCTCCAGACCGCACACGTATGCGGTGCCGATGGTTCCCACCAGGTAGGGGTCCTCGCCGATGGCCTCCTCGGTGCGGCCCCAGCGGGCGTCCCGTACGACGTCCAGCACCGGGGCGAGACCCTGGTGGATGCCGACCGCGCGCATCGACCCGCCGATGGCCCGGGCCATCTCCTCCACCAGGTCGGGGTCGAAGGTGGCACCCCAGGCCAGCGGTGTCGGGAAGACGGTGGCCTGCCAGGCGGTGAACCCCGTCAGGCATTCCTCGTGGGCGATCGCCGGCACCCCGAAACGGTTGCCCGCGCGGATGGTGCGCTGCAGTGCGGCGAGCCGGGCGGCGCCCTCGGCGGGATCGACCGGGACGGTGCCGAAGGGGCGGGTGAGGTGGCCGAGACCGTACGGGAGGAGCGCGTCGAGCGCGGCGCTGCGGGCCGCGTACGTGTGCTGGCCCGGGGCGACGTCTGCGCCCTCGGTGTCCGCGCCGATCCACACGCTGGAGAGCTGGGCGGTCTTTTCCTCCCTGGTCATCCGGGCGAGCAGGTCCGCCGCCCGGACGGCGGCGGGCAGGGCGGTGTCCTGCCAGGGCTTGACCATGGAACTCCTCAAGTGCGGTGATGAAAAGGGGTGTTCGCTTGCAATGGGCGCAGTCGGGCGCAGGTGGTCGCAGTCGGGCGTCGCGGGCTCAGCCCTTGGTAGCGCCCGCCGAGAGGCCGCCGATCAGCTGGCGTTCGGCCACCGCGTAGAAGGCGAGGGCCGGAACCATGGCGAGGACGAGGTACGCGAAGACGCGGGCGATGTCGGCGGCGTACTGCCCCTGGAACTGCTGGACGCCGACGGGGATCGTCCACCAGTCGGGTTCGCTGAACACGAGCAGCGGGAGCAGGAAGTTGTTCCAGCTGCCGACGACGGCGAGGACGGAGACGGTGCCGAGCGCGGGCCTGGCCATCGGCAGCAGGATCCGCCAGAAGAAGCCGAACCGGGAGCAGCCGTCGAGGGTGGCCGCCTCCTCCAGTTCGCCGGGGATCTCCCGGAAGAACCCGCGCAGGATGACGAGGGTCATGGGCAGGCCGAACGCGGCCTGCGGCAGGATGACGCCCCACGGGTTGTCGAGCAGCCCGAAGGTGCGCAGCAGGATGAACAGCGGCAGGATCGCCACAGCGAACGGGAACATCAGCCCCATCGTGAACAGAGTGAAGAGCAACTCCCTTCCACGGAAAGCGAATCGCGCGAGGGCGAATGCGGCGAGCGCTGCCGTGCCGACGGTGAGGACGGTGGTGCCCACGGCGATCAGGGTGGAGGAGCCGAGCATGCGCCAGAACGAACCCGAGGCCAGGATGTCCGTGTAGTGGGACACCACCCAGGGCGAGGGCAGGCCGAAGGCGTTCCGCGACAACTGGTCCGTGGTCTTGAAGCCGGACACCACCGCGTACAGCAGCGGGGTGACCATGACGACGCCGATCAGCCACACGACGACGTACAGCGGTGTCGAGCGCAGATGGCGGCGTGCGCGGTATGCCGGACCGTTCATCGGGCGCCTCGCATGTTCGTGATGGCTCCTTCGGTGTCGCGGCGCAGCACGTAGCGCTGGTAGAGCAGGGCGAAGACGAGGCTGATGAGGAACATCGCGATGCTGATCGCGCCGGCGTATCCGATCTGGTAGCGCTTGAAGCCGAACTGGAACAGCGTGACGGCCATGGTCTCGGAGTGGTGGTCGGGACCGCCCTGGGTCACCACCCACACCAGGTCGAAGAGCTGGATGGCGCCGATCACGGACAGGAACACACTGATGCGGATCGTCGGCCCGAGCAACGGCAGGGTGACGTGGCGGAATCGCTGCCAGGGCCCCGCGCCGTCGATGCGGGCCGCCTCGTGCAGCTCCGCGGGGACGCTCTGCAGGCCGGCCAGGTAGAGCATCATGTGGAAGCCGAAGTACTTCCACATCATGACGAGGAACAGCGTGGGCAGGACCCAGTCCTGGTCGGCGAACCAGAGACCGCCCAGGCCGTCGAGGCCGATCGCGCCGAGTGCTTTGTCGGCGAGCCCGTCGTCCGGCGAGAAGATCATGGAGAACAGCACGCCGGTGATCACCTCGGACAGCACGTACGGGGCGAAGAACAGCATCCGGTAGAAGGCGCGGCCGCGCAGTTTCTGGTTGAGCAGGACGGCCATGGCGAGCGCGAACGGCAGCTGGAGCCCGACGGACATCAGGACGAGCAGCAGGCCGCGCCACAGGTCGCCGAGAAAGACCGGGTCGCCGAGGAGGCGGGCGTAGTTGTCCGTGCCGACGAAGTCCGAAGGCGCTCCGAATCCGCCCCAGTTGAAGAAACTGACGTACAGCGCGTAGAGGATCGGCAGGAGCACGAGCGAACCGAACAGGACCAGGGCGGGCACCGTGAAGGCGAACGCGCCGCACCAGTCGCGGACCCGCCGCGCCCGGGGCCGGCGATTCTCGGCGGACAGCGACGGTTCTTTGGCGGGGGAGGGGACCCGCTCGCTCATCGGGGTCGAAGTCGTCTTCATCTACTGGCTCTTGGCGACCAGGGTGACAGAACGTACGACCTGCTCGGGCGACTTGGCCCCGGCGATGAGACCGGCGACGGAGTCGTTGACCTCCTGCCCGACGGCCGGCGGGTAGGCCTGGTCGAGATAGAGCTGGAAGCCGGTTGCCTTGCCGAGGGCGTCGGCGACGAGCCGGAGATTGGGGTCCGTCAGGGAGCCGGCGGCTTCCTTGACGACAGGCATCATCGCGGCCTTCGACACGAGGATCCGGTCGGACTCGGGGGTCATGAGGAACTTCAGGAAGTCGGCGGCCGCCTTCGGCGCCCCTTTGCGCACGGCGTATCCGCCGCCGCCTCCGAACAGGTCGGTTCGGGCGCCCCTGCCGCCCTCGACGGTGGGGAAGGGGAAGAAACCGAGGTCCTTGCCGATGCCCTTGCCCGAGTCGGCCTGCACCACGGGTGCCCACTGGCCCATCAGCTCCATCGCGGCCCTGCCGTTGCCCATGAGGGCGGCCTCGCCGCCCGGGGTGGAGTACGCGGCGCCGAGGAACCCCTTCTGGAAGGGCTGGAGGGCGACGAGTTCCTCGAGGTGTTCACCGGCCTTGACGAAATCCGCGCCGGTGAAGTCCTTGGCGTCGGCGGCCTTCTGCATGCCGTCGACACCGGCGATCCGCATCGCCAGGTACGCCCAGTAGTACATGCCGGGCCACTTCTCCTTGCCGGCGAGGGCGATGGGCGTGATGCCGGCGGCCTTGAGTTTCCCGACGGCGTCGAGGTAGGCGGCCCAGGTGGCGGGCGGGGTCGTGATGCCGGCCTTCGCGAAGAGCGCCTTGTTGTACCAGAAGCCGACGGCGCCGAGGTCAAAGGGCATCGCGTACGACTTGCCGTCGAACTCGTAGGGCTTCATGGAAACCCCCACGAGGGTCTCGGCGAGAGGTTTCACGGTGCCGGAGAGATCCTCGACGAGGCCCGCGTCGATCTGCTGCCGGAGGACGCCGCCACCCCAGGTGTGGTAGATGTCCGGAAGCTTTCCGGAACTGGTCAGGGCGGTCATCTTCGCCTTGTACGCGTCGTTCTCCAGCGTCACGAGTTTGACGCGCACCTCCGGATGGGTCGCCTCGAACGCCTTGGCCCGCTCGGGCCAGACCGACTTCGACGGCTCCGTGGTCTGGATGTTCCACCATTCCAGGACGGTGCGGCCCTCGCTGTCGGTGGTGCCCGAGCCGGAGTCCGAGCAGGCGGACAGGCCGGCCGCCCCCAGCCCGGCCGCCGAGGCGGCCCCCAGGAAGCGGCGGCGGGAGAGGGCCGAGGCGACGGCGGACGTGGACACGGCTGCTCGGTCGAACACTGGCATGGCACACCTTCCGGAAGGAATCCGAAAACTATCGGTAGATGGCCACGGAAGTTACGGACATGCGAAGGGGGTGTCAACAGCCCTGTCGGAAAAGGCCGTTGACACCCCCGGGAGCGGTGCCTTCCGTACCGCCCCTACTCCTCGCGCGGCGCCCCGGTGCTCGACCTGACGACGAGTTCCGTCGCCAGCTCGATCCGCAGGGAGGCGGGCTCCACGGACCGGGCCAGTTCGAGGACCGTGCGGGCTGCCAACTTGCCCATGTCGGACAGCGGTTGGCGTACCGTGGTGAGCGGCGGCGCGGACCAGCGCACCTCGGGCAGGTCGTCGAAGCCGACGATGCTCATGTCCTCGGGCACCCGCAGGCCGCGGCGACGCAGCGCCTCGATCGCGCCGAGCGCCATCTGGTCGCTGGACGCGAAGACCGCGGTGGGCGGCCGCCCGAGGTCCAGCAGCCGGTTGCAGCCGGTGAATCCGGACTCGTGGTAGAAATCGCCGCGCACGATCAGCTCCTTCTCGACCGGTACGCCCGCGGCGTCGAGCGCCGCCCGGTACCCGTCGAGGCGGGCCCGCGAGCACAGCAGCCGGGGCGGGCCCTCGATGAAACCGATCCGCCGGTGACCGAGGGCCAGCAGGTGCTCGGTCGCGGCCATCCCGCCCGCCCAGTTGGTGGCGCCCACGGTCGGCGCCTCGGTGGCGGGCGACCCGTCCGGGTCGATCACCACCAACGGCACTCCCAGGAGCCGCAGTTCGTCGTGGAGACCCGGCTCCAGGGCCGAGGTCACCAGGATCACACCGTCCGAGGCGCGGGCGCGCAGATTGGTCATCCACTGCCGTGCGGCACCCGCCCGGCCGTGGATCGCGGAGACCACGGTGCCCACGTCGGACTCGTGCGCGACCTCCTCGACGCCCCGGATGATCTCCACGGCCCAGGGGCTGTCCAGGTCGTTGAACACCAGGTCCAGCAGGGCCGCCGGAGCCCTGAGCGCGGCGGGCTTGCGCTGGTAGCCGTGCCGGTGCAGGAGGTCCTTGACCCGGGCCCGGGTGGCGGGCGAGACGTCGGAGCGCCCGTTGACGACCCGTGAGACGGTCGGCACGGACACCCCGGCCTCCCGCGCGATCTCGGTGATCGTCACCTTGGCCGGCCCGTCCGGGCTCCGCATGGCTCTGTTGCGCTGAACGCCTTCCCCGGCCACCATCCCCACCTCCGTAGCAGTACGCCCGGAGAGTATCCGGGTGCCTTCCGGAAACCGTAGGACATGCCACCGGCCCTCCGGCGGTCGGCCCGCGATCCCGTCCGGTGCCCCGAACATACAGCGCGGCACGTCACACACTGTCAGCCCGCACACCCTCCGCCCGCCGGGCCGTTCCGCTCGCCCGCCCGTCCCGCCCGTCCCGCCCGTCCCGCCCGTCCCGCCTGGCCCGCCTGGCCCGCCAGGTCCGCCAGGTCCGCCTGGCCCGCCAGGTCCGCACCGACGGTTGCCGTGACGCCTGCTGAGTGTGCGTTGTCGGAGGTGACGGATATGTTGCTGCTCGTTGCGCACACGAGCGGGGGAGCGGCGATGGTGGTCGAGGTGGGGTACGCGCTGGCGTGGGACCTGGAGTCCCGTGTCCCCTGGCGGCCGATATCCGTGGAGGAGGCCCGCGAGCGGGATGCCGCCGGGCTTCCGTACGTGGTGGTGTACCGGGTGGCGGGCCGGGAGGCTCCGCTGGAGGTTCGACTCGTTTCCTGGCGGGATCACTATGCCGGGCTGTGGGTCTACGACGCTCAGGGCCGTCGTACCTACGACCTGGACATGCGGCTGCTGGACGACCCGACGCGGCTGCTGCGCCGGTACGCCGTCCGCTGGGACTACACCGGCCCGGAGATGGCGGAGTTCGACGACGCGTGCCCCCGCACCACCATGGACCTCTTCCCGGACGGGAGGGGACAGCGGACGGAACAGTCCCGGGGCGCACGAGGGAGCAGGCTCGTCACCGTGCCCGACCTCCGCGACGAGGAGCGCTGGGCGGACCGTCCTGCGTTCGGGGAGTGGCCGCTCCTGTCGGCCGGGTCTATCGGGATCACGGAGCCGCCGGTCTTCGCGGTCACCTCACCGACCGCAGCAGCGGACACCGGCGCCGGCCCTGCGCGCGCTGCGGCAGCGGACAACGGCGCCGTGCCCGCTGCCGCAGCGGATGACGGTACGGGGTCCGCGCCCGCCACCTGCTGGCGCCCGCCGCGCCCCGCGCAGCCCGGAGCGATCGGTGAACTCTTTCGGCCCGGGGTGCGCGTGACGGACGGCTACCACCCCGAGATGACCGTCCTGGAGCCACGCCGCACGGGCACGCTGCGGGTACCCAGCGGGCTGCTCGCGGTCTCCGGCCCGGACATCGACAGCGGAGACGGCCCGCACCTCACCGTCCCCGTTCCACCGGGGGAGTACGTACTGCAGGAGGCGCAGGCCAGGCACACCTACCACTGCGAGTGGTCCAACGGCCCGGTCACCCGCACGGACACCACGGCCGTCCGCCTGCTCGTCGGCGAGGCCCCGGCCACGACCTGGGAGATGGCGCTCGGCCCCGACGACGACCCCCGGCTGTTCATTGAGAACGGGATCTCCGGGTTCGACACCGACGGTGCCACCGGCTGCTTCGCCGATGCCGCAGCCTGGGAACCCCTCCTCGCACACTTCAGGAAAGGGCTGATCCAGGGCGACCCGAATCCTGACGCCTACGAGGACATCAGCGACTCCATGTACATGGTGCGCACCCGCGACCGGACCTCCGGCGGAGAACTGGCGGCCTTCGCGACGACAGGGGACGGCACCTATCCCGTCTGGGTCGGCCGCTGCGACGAGGGTGCGGTGGTCGGGATAGTGGTGCTGGTGGACGGGATGCCCGAACTGCTCCCGGACGGCGCAACCACGGCAGCCGCCTGACGCGGCACACCCGGTCCGGGGCCTGCCGCCGCTCTCGCTCTGCACTCCGAACACCGCCCGGCCCCTCGCGCGACGGACAGGTGCAGATACACCGTCACCTGTCCCTCACGGATGCCGCACCTCGGTCACGAATTGCTCCCGCTCGACCGTCAGCCCGGCAAAGGGGGTCGGTCAAGCGTCCCGGCGCCTCCTCCGCGTGCCGCGCCCGCACCGGCTCGGCCCCGCACCGAAACCCGCCGCCACGGGCACCCCGTACCGGCGCGGGTTCAGCGGTTCTCGTACCGGTCCTGCGCGTCGAGTACGTCGTCCGCGTAACGCGCGGCCCACGCGCCCATCGCACGCATCGGCGTGAGCAGCGCCGTACCTGCCTCGGTCAGGGCGTAGTCGACGCGCGGCGGTGCCTCGGCGTACGCGTGGCGTTCCACGAGGCCGTTGTACTCCAGCCGTCGCAGCGCCTCGTTCAGGACCTTCGGGCTGATTCCGCCGATCCGCGCGACCAGCGCGCGGGGCCGCATCGGGCCGGTCACGCCGAGCGTGAAGACCACGACGCTGTCCCAGCGGTTCGCCAGCACCTCGAAGGCGACGCGCGCCCGGCAGTCCGCCGTGTACGTGAGGTCCGGCAGGCCCGCGGCCGGATCGGTCAAGTTCTCCATGCCGCCATCCTGCCTGCGCCGATGGACACCGGACGGTGTGCGTCGGCGTTCGTAGCGTCAGCCCATCGAACGGAAGACGCCGGACGAGACACGACGAGAGGAACACGACGATGCGCATAGGCGTACTGGGTACGGGGGACATGGCGGCGGCGCTGGGCGGCGCGTGGGTACGGGCCGGGCACGAGGTGTTCGTCGGGGGACGGGACGGCGACGCAGCCCGAGCGCTCGCCGGTCGGATCGGCGCGGCCGGTTACGGGACGCCCGCGCAGGCGGCGGAGTACGGAGAGGTGGTGCTGCTGGCCGTACCGGCCGGGGCGGCGCCGGCACTGGCCAGTGAGCATGCCGACGCACTGGCCGGACGGACGGTCGTGGACTGCACGAACCCGTTGGATCCCGGGCCCAGCGGGGTCATGCTGACGACCGGCGCGGGGGAGAGCGTGGCCGGACTGATCGGCGCGGCGGCGCCCGGCGCACACGTGGTGAAGGCCTTCAACCTGGCCCACGCGAGCATGTGGGACCACCCGGCGGGCGCCCTCGGCACGATCCCGCCCGCGGTGCCGTTCTGCGCGGACGACCCGGGGGCCGCCGGGCACGTCACGGAGCTGATCACAGGGATGGGGTGGGCCCCGATGCCGGCGGGCGGGCTGGACCGGGCCGCGTACGTGGAGGCCACGGCCGCGTTCGTGATCGGCGTGTGGTGGGCGGGCGGTTCGCCGGCCCTGGCATTCCCGGAGGCCCCGCGGGCCGCCTGAGGCCCCGCGGGCCGCCTGAGGCCGCGCGAGCTGCCTGAGGCCTCGCGGAGCTGCCTGAGGCCGCGCGGGCCCGGGGAGGGACGAGCCCGGTCAGGGCGATCCCGGGTTCGCGGGTCCGGGCAGCGCGGATCCGCCGGCCCGCGCGACCCGGACCGTGAGGAACTCTCACGCGGCCCCGGATCGTCCCGCCGCGGCCCGGTACTGCCCCGGGGTGGTACCGAATTCCCGGCTGAAGGCGTGGGAGAAGGCGTACGGGGTGCCGTAGCCGACACGGCGGGCGATGGTGGCCAGCGGATCCAGGGTGTCGCGGAGCAGGGTGGCGGCGAACGTCAGGCGCCACCAGGTGAGGTACGCCATCGGCGGGCGGCCGACCAGAGCGGTGAAGCGGCGGGCCAGGGTGGCGCGGGACACGCCCGCCTCGGCGGCCAGGCGGTCGTTGCTCCATGGGGCGGCCGGGTCCGAGTGCAGCGCCCGTAGAGCAGCGGCCGCCACCGGGTCGCCCAGTACGGCCGGCCAGGTGCCGCTCGTGTCCTGGGCGGCCCAGGAGCGGATCATGTAGACGAGGAGCAGGTCGAGCAGGCTGGGCACCGCGAGGCATGAACCGGGCCCCTGCGTACTCAGCTCGTGTCCCAACAGGTCGACGGCGGCGCGCAGTTCGGGATGGGCGCCCACTCTGTTCGGCAGGTGGACCACCTCCGGCAGTTCTGCCATGAGCGGGTGGACGCGACGGCGGTCGAGCCGGTACTTGCCGCACAGCATCTGCACCCCGCCGGAGGAGCCTGGGCGGAGCAGCGGTTCCTCGCCGTCGGGCCACCGCTCGAACGGCACCGCCTGCTCCACGGCCGCCGCATCGGCGGGGGCGTCGGCGATCACATGTCCCGTGCCGTGCGGCAGCAGCACCACGTCACCCACGCCGAGCGGGAGCGGTGAGCCGCCGTCGGCCAGCAGCCAGCAGCTGCCCTCCAGCACCACGTGGAAACCCGCGCCGTCGTACGGGGCGAGCCGCGTGCACCAGCTTCCGCTCACCCGCACCCGGTTCGAGGACGGACGCCCGATGCGTACTGCCGAGACCGCGTCACTCACTACATCCATCGGGTGAGAGTACCTTTCGTGTCAACGATGAGACGGATGCGTATTCGACTGAGCAGCACAGGCATTGAGAAGCTCACCTGCCCTTCCTAGCGTCGGAGGCATGGAGAGCCAGAGCAGTCAGAGCAGCCGGAGCAATCAGACCAGTCGGAGCGGCGAGAGCGGCGAGAGCGGCGACCGCATCGTGCTCGGTGACGTCGAGGTCATTCGAGTCGTCGAGTGGCAAGGGGCGTTCGCGCCCGCGCGCGGCCTCGTTCCCGGGTCCGGGGGCGAGATGTGGAAGGGCAACGAGGACTGGCTGGCGCCGGATCACTGGGAACCGGAAGGTGACAGCGCGGTGGCGGCGTTGCAGACCTGGGTGCTGCGCAGCGGCGGACGGACCGTCCTGGTCGACACCGGAGTGGGGAACGGGCGCGAACGGCCGGGGTCACCGCAGTTCCACCACTGGCAGGGCGACTTCCTGGGTGGGCTGGCGCGCGCCGGAGTGCGGCCCGAGGATGTCGACGTCGTCGTCAACACCCACATCCACGGTGACCACGTCGGCTGGAACACCACCGCTGTCGACGGAGGGTGGGAGCCGACGTTCCCCCGTGCCCAGTACCTCGTCCCGGCCGCGGACGACTTCCACTTCGGCCCGGACAACGGGTACGGGAACGGCCGGCAGGGGGATGACCGGCTGATCTACGAGGACAGCATCGCGCCCGTCCACCGGGCCGGGCAGACCGTCC
The DNA here is from genome assembly GCF_042716745.1 of Streptomyces sp. NPDC058663. Lineage (NCBI taxonomy): Bacteria > Bacillati > Actinomycetota > Actinomycetes > Kitasatosporales > Streptomycetaceae > Streptomyces > Streptomyces sp. NPDC058663. The sequence goes on along the minus strand of NZ_JBHXRV010000055.1, from coordinate 22,072 downwards.
TGTGGGACGGCACCCACCGCATCGACGAACACCTCACGCTGGAGTCGGCGCCCGGCCACACGCCGGGCTCCTCGGTCCTGCGCCTCGCATCCGGGAACGACCGCGCGGTCTTCGTCGGCGATCTGCTGCACAGCCCGGTGCAGATCCTCGCCCCCTCCTGCAACAGCTGCTTCTGCCTGGACGCGGACCGGGCGGTGGCCAGCCGCCATCGGATCCTTGAACGGGCGGCAGAGATGCGGGAGTTGGTCGTTCCGGCGCACTTCGGCGGCGCGGGTGCCCTGCAGGTCCGGCAGGAGGGCGCCGGATTCACCCTCGGACCGTGGGCCGCCTTCGGTACGAAGAAGGAGTAGCTCCCGTCGGCCAGGCGGTACGGACGCGTGGGTCACTTCTTCGACGAGTCCCACGCGCCGGAGTGGAAGCTGCGCAGGAGGGCGATCAGCGCGGCCCCGAGCCGCCAGTCCACGCCAGGGGCGTGCAGGTACAGCTTGTCGCCCTTGGACCTGAACTCCAGCGGGACCTGCCCGTTCGCGCGCCACCGGATGCGCCGGGGTGCCCGGGCGAAGCCGCTCTCGTTGCCGGGGACGCCGTCGATGACGGTGGACACGAGGGTCGCCAGCATCAGGGGCAGCAGGAGCCACCACATCCACCACCAGACGATCCTCCCCTTGAAGCCGACCGCTTCGGGGCCGCCGGACTGGTGCACGGTCCAGCGGGTGCGCAGGCCCCTGCCGCGGAGCGCCTTCTCCCGCTTGAGCGTGCCGATGACCTCGCCGTGGGCGCCGAGCACCTGGAACGTCGCGACGCCGCCGCCGGCCGACAGGGTCACCACGGAGGCCACCCGCTGCCGGCGCTGATCGTCGGCCCACAGGGCGAAGGAACGGGCCCCGCTGCCCCGGGCCGCAAGGTAGGCGGTTATGCCTCCCTGCGGCAGATCGCGCTCCACGTACACGGCCGACGGCGCAGGCCCCGACCCGTCGGAGAAGCTGACCATGTCCGCCACCTTCGCCGGACCCTCACCGGGGCTCTGGTCCTTTGCCCGTCTCGGACCGCTGTACAGGGTCAGTTCGTTGCTGCTCATCCGTCTTGCTCCAAGTGGTGATGCTGCGGGGCCGGTTCAGCGGGACCGGTAGGGGGGACCGGTTCAGCGGGACCGGTAGAGGGGACCGGTTCAGCGGGACCGGTAGAGGGGGACCGGCTCAGAGGGTGAAGTTCTGGCCGAAGCGGTAGACGTCCAGGCAGTAGGTGAAGCCGGACTCGCCGAAGAGGTCCGTGTCCTCACGGCGGCAGTACTCCGCCAGGCCGTCGGACACGTGCCAGCGCGTGCCGTCGTACCAGAAGACACCACCCGCGTAGTGGATCGTCCGGCCCGTCGCGGGGTCCGTGAGGTTCAGCGACTCGTAGTTCTCGGGGCGGTCCCGGACCAGGGCGACGAGGGATTCGGGAACGCCCTTGTAGAAGGACTCCTGGAGGGCGAAGTCCTGCTCGGCGTACAGATTCAGCGTCGACTCGTGGTCGAACGTCAGCAGCAGCACGCGGCCGTCCTCCGCGAAGTACCAGACCGCGGACTGGCCGCCGCCGTCGTTCCAGGCCAGTCGGCGCGCGCCGGGCACCGTCACCGGCTCGACCCCGGTCAGACCGTCCACGACGGCCGCGCGGCGCCGCACTTCGGGGAGGGGTGTCGCCGACAGGGCGTCCCACATCGCGTTGCTCATCCCCGCAGGGTAGCCACCGCCCACGACAGGCCTGTCACCCGCTACCCCTGGCACGACCGACCGGGGGTCACCCACCGGCCGTCACGCACGAGGCGCGGGGCGCGACAAACCAGGGCAGTGCGGGCCTCACCCGAATGGCCCTGTTCCGCTGTCCCTGCCCACGGTCGCGACGGACGGTGAGGAGTACGTCGGCTACCGGCGTACCGCTCGACGAAGGAGATCACCATGGCGCACTCGGCGGCTTCCGCCCCCACTCCCGGCCGCCCCGAAAGCGGCGGCACCGCCTGGGCAGCCGGTGGAACGGTGTTCGCCGGCGTACTCCTGCTGGTGGACGGCATCCTGGACATCATCAAGGGCATCGTGGGAATCGCGAAGGACGACGTCTACACACGCCTGGGCGAGTACGTCTTCAAGTTCGACGTGACCGCCTGGGGCTGGATCCATCTCGTACTGGGCATCGTGCTCGCCGTGGTCGGATGGGGTCTCCTGAAGAACGCCCTGTGGGCCAGGGCGACGGGCGTGATGCTCGCCGCGGTGAGCATCGTCGTCAACTTCCTCTGGCTGCCGTACGTGCCGGTGTGGGCGCTCATCTCCATCGGAATCGGAGTCTTCGTGATCTGGGCGCTCTGCACCACCCGCCCCAACGCCCCGGCCGTCTGAACAGCTCGTGCCGCCGACGCCCCGGTTCAGTCCCGCCAGTGGAACATCAGCCGGCCGACTGTGCCGGGGCGCCAGTAGCGCACCTGCTTCCGCTCGACTTCGCCGAGTGATCACCCGTGGGGCGGCCGGGGGCGTCAGACAGGAACGGCCTCGCGGACCCGGTGGAGGTGGACCAGCACGTCGTAGGCCTCTCTGACGGCGAGCACGGGGAGCGGGTCGCTCTTGAAGGACGAGCCGGCGTCGTACACGGGACGCGGTGTGGCGAGCCAGTCGGCGGCCGCGGCCGGCAGCGTGCGCAGGTCCACGTAGTAGTCGCGGTGGTGCACCCGGTCCAGGGTGTGCTCCTGCATGTCGGCGGTGGCGGCCGGGACGGTGACCTTGTTCCACGGGCTGCCGAGCGTGGTGGCGGTCAGGAACGACCCCTGGTGGAAGGTGAATCCGAGGGAGACGTAACGGCCGGCGCCCAGGGTGTCGCGCAGGTACACCCCCTGCGTCGTGGGGTACATCGCCGGGTCGGTGGACAGGTAGCCCACATGTCCGTTGTGCGCGGAGAGCAGCATCCTGTCACCGGTACGACGGTGCCACCACGCGGTGTTCGCGGCCATGGCCCTGTCGCGGAAGTGCTCCGCCTCGGAGACGGACTTGGGGTCGCTCAGGTCGAGCGACGCGAACGCGAAGGTCTGGTGGATGTTGCGGGCGTGCTGCTGGGCCCACTCGTGGGCGTCATCGCCCGCCCCCTTGCCCGCGACGACGAGGTCCAGCGCCTGCTGGGCGGTGGCGGCGTTGCGGCGCCGTTCGGCGACGGGCCTGCCCAGGTAGCCGAAGACGTCGTCGAGCGGAGGCAGCTCGCGGTAGAGCGCTTCGAGGCGGGCGAGGTCCTGACGGCGGTGCGCGCGGACGTACGAGAGAACCCGCTCGAAGATACCGCTGCCGAGCCTGGGCGCCCCCACGTCATTGCCCATGAAGTGGACGCGGCGCCCGGGGTGCCGGTCGTTGTGCCCGCGCATCCAGGCGAGGAGGCTGACGAACTCCTCGCGCTCCCAGGGAGATCCGGCGAGAGCCTCCTTGGCGACCTGCCGGGCGGAGCCGGGCCCGCCCTGGAGGTACTCGTCGATCCGCAGCCCCGCCGTCCAGCTCATCTCCAGGGCGAAGGTGGTGAAGCGCTTCTCCTCGACCAGGTACCGGAAGACCCGCTCCTTCATGGTGAAGAACTCGTGCGAACCGTGGGTGGCTTCGCCCAGGCCCACGATCTCGGCGTCCCCGATCATCGCGCCCAGCGCCCGCAGGTCGGTGGTGCGCCCGCCGGGGTCCGTCGACCTCAGGGAATGGGCGGCGCGCTCCAGCGCACGGACCGCGGCGGCCCGGCCGTTCTTCGCGGGCCCGCCGGTGGGCGCGGGACGGGCAGGCGCCCGGATGGGTGCCGCGTGGGCGGCCGGGGCCAGTAGGGCGGTGGCGGCGGCTCCGGCCGTCACGGCCAGCAGCGTCCTTCGGCCCATCGCCTGCCTGCGCACGGTCATCCTGATCTCTCCTCGCTTCGGTGGTGGTCCGCCGGGGCGGTGGAACGATCATGGCTGGGGCGGGGCGCGGAGCGCAGGGGGCCTGTCAGCCCGAACCGCCCGGGGGAAAACCCCCGGGCGTGGGCGGACAGGCCCCGGCCGGCCCGGTGCCGACAGCAGGATGAGGCGCTACGCCCGGTCCTCGCACAGCGCCGTGTCCAGCACCGCGCCCAGCTTGCCGCCGCCGGGGTTGCTGGCGAGGTAGGCGTTGGTCATCACGGAGGCGTGGCGCCCGTCCTCGGTGACCAGGGTCTGGGTGAAGTAGCCGGGGACGGCGCCGTTGTGGCCCCAGGCAGCGCCGCCGCAGGAGAGGCTCACCTTCTGGATTCCGAGGCCGTATCCGGCGCCACCGACGTCCCGTACCTTTTCCATCTCGGCCAGCGCGGCCGGGGAGACGACCTTGCCCGCGGTCAGGGCACCGTAGAAGGTGCTGAGGTCCGTCAGCGTGGAGACCATCGCCCCGGCAGCGCTGAAGACCGACGGGTCGTAGGAGATGACGGCGCTCCAGAAGTAGAACGACCCGACCCGTACACCGTGGTAGCCGGGCACGGACGGGGCGGGCAGCGCGCGCTTCCCGGGGGCGGGGAAGACGGTGCGGGTCAGCCCGAGAGGCTCGACGATCCGTTGCGTGACGGCTTCGTGGACCGGCAGGCCCGTCACCTTCTCGATGAGCATGCCGAGGACGAGGTAGTTCGTGTTCGAGTAGGCGAAGCCGGCGCCCGGCGCGGAGACCGGCGCGTTCTTGAGCCCTTCCTTGACGAGTCTGGCCGTCTTGAAGGTGCCGTCGGGCTCGGCCAGGGCCAGGGAGTTCAGGGGCTCGTACCGCGCGATGCCGCTGGTGTGCTGGAGCAGGTGGCGCACGGTGATGCGGGTGCCGTCGTACCCGTTGCCGGTGACCGTTCCCGGCAGGTAGGTGTCTATGTACGCGTCGAGGGAGACCTTTCCCTCGTCGACGAGCTGCAGGACGGTCGCCGCGGTGAAGGTTTTGGTCTGGCTGCCGATACGGAAGTGCTCGTCGGCCTGGACCGGCTTCGTGGTGTTGACCGTGCCGGTCCCGGCGGAGAGCGTCCAGGAACCGGCGGCGTCACCCGCGTGGACCGCGGCTCCGGGGCCCGCGACGGACTGGAACGCCTTGAGAGCCGCCAGGGTGGCGGGATGGTCGTCGACCGGGGCGGCCTGTGCCGTGGCCGTCGACAGCATGACGATCGCCGAGGTCGCCGCGCCGACGAAGGCCGCGCACCTGTTTCTCTTGAGCTTCATGGAGTTCTCCTCGGTCAGGTGGGAAGGGGGACGGGTTGGTGGGAGTGCGCGTTCTGGTGGGACTGGTTGGTGGGAGGGCGCGTTCTGGTGGCACGGGGGTGCCGCTGTCGCCAGGTCGAAGACTCGGGCACTCAGCGGCCCGTCAAGGTTTGATGCCGTCGAACTGAAGGACCCGGTAAGGCGGTTGGTGGTCGACGCCCGGCCACTGGGAGACGATGAGTGTCAGCGAGCCGGCGCTCGCGCTGCCCGGATGGATGTAGCCGCCGTACAGGGTGGTCACCTGCGGTTTGCCCCAGTGGCTGGCCGGCCAGCGGTTGTCGCCGACGATCTGCGGGGTGGGCGCGGACCACACGGCGTCCGGCCTGGAGGCGGTGCGGGTGCAGATCGAGTAGTCCGTGACGTCGAAGTAGCTCATGCAGTACCGGCCCCCGATCCGCTTGACCGAGAACTCCCCGATGTTGTTGCCGGTCAGGATGGGCGTGGGCGACGCGTGGGTGGTCCACTGCCACCGCCCGTCCAGGTGGGCCCAGTTCTGCTGGGCGCCGAAGTTGCCGGCTCTGAACTCCTCGGGCCGGATCCGGAAGAGCTGGATCAGCCCGCCGTCGGCGGTGTTGCGGTGGCTGCCGTTCCAGCGCTTGGAGAAGATGTACAGCCAGCCGTCGGGGTCGATGCCCGCGAATGACCACATCCCGTACGGGGACTGGTTCACGCCCTGGATGTCACCCGGCCAGTGGTACGGGTAGTCGCGCCAGGTGACGCCGTGGTCGTCGGAGTAGGCGACGCCGGACATGAGGGAACCGTCGTACCCGGGGGGCGGGGTCCAGGTGCCGACGGAGGTGTACTGGATGTAGGTGCGGCCCCCGAACTCGATGCAGTCGTTGGGTATACGGGTCACCTCGTGGCCGAACCCGTTGTCCGCACGCCAGTTGTAGTCGAAGAGCTGCCGTGCTTGGCCGCCGGTGGGCATGGCCCAGGTGAAGGAGATCGGCGTCGCGCCCGAGGCGTCGAAACCCGACTGGCAGAGCATGAGCGGCGAGCCCAGGTACTCCCCATACTGCTGCATCCCGGTCCAGCTGTCGCCGAACACGTAGCCGTACGTGCCGTCGTGCTCGCGGTAGTACGGGATGCCCAGGTCGCTGGAGCCCACCCCCTGGGCGGCGGCCGAGTCACCGGGTTCGTCGCAGAGCGGGGTGCCGCGCTGGAGGGCCGAGGCGGGGGTCGCCGGGGCGAAGACGGCTATACCCGCTCCGAGGGCGGCGCTGCCGCCGGCCTTGAGGGCGGTGCGGCGCGAGAAGGGGCTGCGGGAGGCGCGGGGGGACGGTTCGGGCATGGTGGCTCCTGGGGGAGAGGCGGGAGCGCGCCGGGCGCGCGGGTGCGGGCACGGGGTGCGGGCTCTTGCTGCGGACTCGGAGTGCGCTCACCGGGTGCGGACTTCGGGTGCGGACCTTGGGCTCGGGCACCGGGTGCGGACTTCGGGTACGGGGCCTGGTGCAGCCCTCGGGAACGGGCACCGGGTGCGGTCCGGTGCCCTGTCGGGGGTCAGCCGGCCGCGGCGAAGGCGGCTTCGAGGCGCGGCACGTAGTCGGCGAAGGCCGGGGCCCAGCAGCCGTAGTTGTGGCCCCCGTTGCAGGTGGGGGACAGCGAGGCACCGTTTCCGTAGTCGACGAGACGGCTGGGGATCTTGAGCTGGTCCAGGCGGGACTTGACGTTCTTGGAGGCCACCGCGGTCCGGGCGTCGAACACGTCGTTGTTGCCGGTGTAGATCGTGACGCCGGTGTCGGCCAGCTTGGCGAGGTTCGCCGGGGCGGCCGGATCGACCGCCTTCCACACGCGGTCGGCGTTGAAGACCGGGTAGGGAGAGCCGAAGATCGCGTCACTGTCCACGTAGGGGCCGTGGTCGGGGCAGCCGAGCGAGCTGCTGGACCCGCAGATGGCGTTCGCCAGGCTGAGTTCGGTGGCGACGACGACCCCGCGCATCTCCGCAAGGCCGAGATCGACGGCGCCCGACAGCGCGGCCACGTGCCCGAACAGGTCGGGGCGGGCCTGGGCGTAGTGCAGGGAGCCGAAGCCGCCCATGGACAGGCCGACGACGGCGCGGTGGGCCCGGTCGGCGCGGGTGCGGAGGTTGGCGTCGATGAACGGGACGACCTGCGTGAGGTGGAAGGTCTCCCAGTTCGCGGCCCCCATGGCGGTGTTCTGCATGACCCAGTCGGCGTACCAGCTCTTCAGGCCTCCGTCCGGCACCACGGTGATCATCGAGTTCGAGCGCAGGGCCGGGGCTGCGACGACGTCGTTCACGTTTCCGGCGGCACCGTGCAGGAAGTAGGTGACCGGCCAGCGCCGGGCGGGTTCGGCGGCGTACCCGGTGGGCAGGAGGATGCGGATCTTGTGCTGCCCGGAGAGCTGCTTGGTGGTGACGGTGAGGGTGAAGTCGGTGGGGCCGTGCACCTGGGTGGCACCCGGGACCACGGTCAGACCGTGCACGTTGCTGAAGTCGGGGAGGTCCGCGGCGGAAGCAGAAGTGGAAGCGGAAGCGGAAGCGGGGGCCGCGGCGGGGGCGGACGGCGCGGTGGCAGGCGCTCCTGCCTGAGCCGCGCCGGTGCTGGTGAGGGCGGCGAGTGCGAGGGCCGCGCCCACCACGGTGAGGCGCCGGGGATACGGAGTCATCGGGGGAACCCTTCGTCGGGGAGGCTCGCGCCGCGGCGGACCGCTGCGAGCCGGACACGCCGAATGCTGCTGTTCCCGCCGCCCGGCCGACAGGCCATGCCACCGGCCATCGGTGACCGGCCGCCCGGCGGCCCCGGATCACCGCGCTGGCGGCGCCCCGGGCCACCGCCGTGGCAAGGCCCTGTCACCCCCTGCGGTCACGGGCCGTCGGGCGGCGGGAGCGGGAAGGTGGCCGGTGCGAAGTCCGGGTGCCGGTGGCGGAACGCGGTGCCGAGGTGGTGCCGCAACCGGACGTGGCGGAACTGGTACACCGCACCGGTCCGGCGCAGCACCCCTCGCCGGTAGGCGTCGTCCAGGAAGGCGGCGGGGTTCCAGGGAAGCCGGCCGGTCAGGGGCAGCAGGAGGCGGGCGAACAGGAGCCACTGACCCCAGGCGGTGAAGGCGAGCAGGTAGGCGGCCGCACCGCCGAGGCCTCCGACCGCTCCGATGAACAGGCCGTCCTCCAGTTCCCAGTGGAGGGGGCCCAGCGAACCTTGCAGGAGCAGGACGACGAGCTGTCCGCCGAAGGCGATGGCCAGGGCGAAGGTGGGGGCCAGGATCAGGAACTGCCGGACCACCGTCGTGCGGTTGGCGAACAGCAGGCCGTCAGGGGTGGCCGCCGCGGTGACGTCCACGGGCGCTTCGAGCATGGCGACGAGGCCGAAGACGAGGCCGGCGGCCGTGCCGAAGATCAGCGCGAAGACCACCGTGTTGATCAGGGTGCCTTCCACGAGCCGCGGATCGAGGAACGTGCCCCCTGCCGCCAGCGTCCTTCCGGCGGTGAGCGCGCAGGCACAGCCGACCCCCATGACGGCCCCGCCCACCAGCCCGTGCCCGAACCGCACGGCGAAGGTACGCAGGGGCCGGCGGGCGAATCCGTCCCGCGAGGCGCTCAGTGTCAGCCGGACCCGGGCCGGTTCGGAGCCCGCACCTCCCAAGGCCCGGTCCGTGAGCGCGTAGACGGATCCGAAGGCGAGCCCGCCGGCGGGGCCCAGGAGGGAGCCCTGCAGGAGGAGTTCGACCGGGTCGAGCGGCATGAGCAGCAGCCCGACCAGCCAGTCGGCCAGCGTGACGCTCAACGCGGTGGCCAGGACGACGGCCAGGGTCCGCCGCGAACGGGACAGCGAGTCGCCGAGCTGCCACCACGCGAGGTCCTGCCGTTCGCGGTCGAACCGGACCAGGTGGTGGGCGAGGTGTCCCAGCCAGCGCTCCGCCTGTGCGGGGTCCGCGTACGGTGTTCTCGGCTGCCTCCCGGCGGTGTCGCGTTCCGGGGCGCGCCGCCGGTAGACGGCGGGCACGAAGCCGGCCAGCAGGTGTTCCTCCAGGCTCCGTACGGAGGGGAACCGGGAGGCGTCGAGAAGTTCGGCGGGACACCGCCCCGGTGTCTCGCTGTACAGGGTGCGCGCGAGGATGACCATGAGCGGGGTGGTCAGTACCTCGGCGAGACCGTTGTCCTCCCCTGTGCTCCGTGTGCGCAGCTCCTCCAGGACCGCGTCCCAGCCGGCCCCGGCCGTGCCGGAGTCGTCCCCGCTTCCGCCGGGCGGCACGGTGCGGGTGGTGCGGGGCAGGTAGTCGGCGAGGTCGTCGAGGGTGAGGTCGCTCAGCTCGACGCCCCCGGCCCAGACGAGCGGTGCGTGCGCCGCCCGGACCGCTTCGGCGTACTCGTCGCGACGGCTGGTCAGCACGAGCGGCCCGGAGGTCGCGTTGAGGGCGTCCAGGGCGTCGCGCCGCAGGCCTTCGGCGATCTCGTCGAACCCGTCCAGGACCGGGAGTACCAGGTCGGCGTCGACCAGCGCGGCGGCCAGGGTCGCACCCCGGGAACCGCGCCGGGCCAGATGGGGGTGGTCGCGCAGCAGCAGCCCGATGAGCCAGTCCCGCAGTGCCGTGGTCGACGGGTCCCAGGAACCGATGCTGAAGATGACCGGTACGCGCCCGTCCGCGGCCGGTGCCTCCAGGAGGTCCAGGGTGAGCCTGATGGTGAGGATGGACTTCCCCGACCCCGCCCGGCCGAGAATGGCCAGCCGGCCGGAGGGGATCCGGCGGTAGACCTCGGCCACGCTGCGCAGGTCGCCGTCGAGATCCACGTCGGCCGGCGTCTCTCCCGGCCCGAGCCGCTGGATGTTCTCCTCGCGGTCGGTCAGGCCGGCGGGCGCCGGCCGCCATCGGACCGGCAGGGGGAACGGGTCGTGCACCCGGCGCTGCGCTTCCTCGCGGCGCCAGCGGCGCCGGACCTCCGTCGCCAACTCCCCGGCGGCGTCGGCGAGTGCCTCGGGCACGGGCACCGCACCGGCCCCGGCTGCCGGAGGTCTCCGTACCTCCCGGGCAGTGGCTGCCGGGAGCCTCCAAGCCTCCCGGGCACCGCCCGCCGCGGGACTCCGTACCTCGCGGCCCGGGTGCCGGACACCTTCGCCCGGGGCCACGGAACCGGGTCCGTGCTCCGGCTCCGGCTCGGGTCCGGGGTTCGGTCCGGGTCCGGGGTTCGGCTTTGGTCCGGGGTTCGGTCCGGGCTCGGGCTCGGGGTCCGGTCCTGGCTCGTGCTCCGGGTCCAGGTCCGGGTCCGATGCCGGACCTGCTCCGACCCGGGCCGCCGGCCCCCGCCCGGCGGGCGGTCCCGCGGTCCCGGGCCCGGCGGGCGGCGCACCGCGCGCCCCGGCGAGAGTGGCCGCCAGCCGCCGGCGGTCCTCCTCACCGAGAGCGAGCGCGTCGGCGAGCAGGTTCACCGTCCCCATCCGGTGGTTGGTGGACCCGCCGCTCTCCAGCCGGCGGATGGTGCGCACGCTGACCCCGGACCGCTCGGCCACCTGTTCCTGCGTCAGGTGCGCGCTGTCGCGCAACTCCCGTAACAACGTGCCGAGATCGTCTGCCACCGAACGTCTCCCCTACTCGTCAGTACGGACGGCGGTGAGCCTACCCGGGGCCACCGGCCACGGATGGCCGGTTCCCTGGCCTGTGCAGCTGACATGACCAAGGTCACCGTCGGGGTCGGTGTCCCGCCCGCACCGAGGCACAGCGAGGAGTCGACGTGGTCAACCGCTACTGGTGCGGCGAGTGCACCTTCAAAACGCCCTGGCTCGCCGAGTCCGAGGGACTGCGTCGGCAGATCGAGCACTACGCCGCCAAACACCCCGGGACCCCTCCGGGCGGCCAGGTCGAGATCCGCCGCGGAAATCTGCCCCGGGTGCACGGGCGCCTCCTGCTCGTGGCCGTCCTGCTCGCCCTGCTGGCCGTCGTCGCGACGTGCCGCCACTGACCCGTGGGCTTCGCCGGCCGGCGAAGCCGTACCGCGGCAGCTGACCCAGAGTCGTCAGACCCCTTGAAACATGCGCTCTCCTCATATTCCAGGGGATCCGATGGGATGATGGAGACGTGAACCCAGACCGCACTGCCGGGACGCCGCGCAGAAGGCCGGTCCAGAAGCGCAGCATCGAACGCTTCGAACGGTTGCTGGACGCCTGCGCCGAACTCCTCGACGAGGCGGGCTATGCCGCGCTGACCACCAAGGAAGTGGCACGCAGGGCCGGGGTGCCCATCGGCACGCTCTACCAGTTCTTCTCCGACAGACAGGGGCTGACCGGCGCGCTCGCCGCCCGCAATCTGGAGTCCTATCTGGAGCGGGTCGCCGACCGGCTGGAGCGCGAGGCGCCCGGCGGCGTCGCGGGCCTCGTGGAAGTGGCCGTCGACGAGTTCGTCGCCATGCGCAGGACGGTCACCGGATTCGGCGTGGTCGACTTCGGCGCGGCAGGACAGGACCACCTGCTGGAGCCGGACCGGGACAACAACACCGCGGTCGCGGGCCGGCTGCGGGCCCTGACCGCCTCCTTGACCGGTGTCCAGGACGACGCCGACCTGGAGATCGCCGTACGGGTGGCACTGGAATGCGCGGACGGCGTGCTGCGACTGGCCTTCCGGACCGACCCCGAGGGCGACCCGCAACTGATCGCCGAGTGCAAGCGCGTTCTCGACAGCTATCTGACCGCGCGCATCCCCTACTTGACGGGCCGTCAGCTAAAGCGCCGGGGTGCGGACCCGGCCCTCCGGCCCCGTACCGCACCGGGCACGGACGTGGCCGCGGAAGGGTGAGTTGCGGCTCCGCGCCCCCGCACATCGCTCGGTCCCTCGCTGCCTCAGCCGGAGTGGACACCGACCTCGCGCAGCGAGTAGCCCCACTGTGTTCCGCGCTCAAGTCCCTTCACCCGTACGTAGCGCGCCGGGGTGGCGGCGAAGCGCGCCGTGTCCAGGCCGCCGTTCCCGGCGGCGGTGGACCACGCCGTCGTCCAGTTCGCGCCGTCCTGCGACAGCTCGACGCGGTACGACTTCGCGTACGCCCGCTCCCAGTCGACGGTGACGCGCGCGACCGGCTTCGCGGATCCGAGGTCGATCCGCAGCCACTGGTCGGCGGTCCACTCGCTGGCCCAGCGGGTGCCCGGATCGCCGTCCACCGCCCGGTCCGGCCTGTAGCCGGCGGCCGGGTTCCACCACTCCCACGAGGACGCCGTCGCGGCCGTGCCCCGGGCGAGGTTCGTTGCGGGCTCGTACTTCTCGGTGTTCCCCCAGGTGCGGAGGTAGGACTCGGCCCCCGAGAAGAGGTCGTCGACCACGCCCTGACCGCCGACGGCCCTGATGTCCTCGATCCAGTCCGGGACCAGGCCGTGGTGCGAGGCGCCGTCCGTGTTGAGGTCCCAGGTGCGTGCGCCGGTGGTCTGCCGGTCGATCACCGAGCCGCCGTCCGTGCTGCGGAAGGGGTACTTGACCGGGTTGGGGGAGTTCGCACCCCGCGGGCCCGGCCAGCCCCCGACACCGTTCATGTCGGTGCCGTAGCCGTAGCCGACCCGGTACTTCTCCCGCAGCGCGTCCGTACGGGCCGCCTCCGCGGTAAAGGCCTCGGAGCCGTTCATGTACTGGGCGGCGAACCCGCCGAGCTTGTAGAGGCGTTCGGTCCAGCCCAGGTCCATCCAGCTGTGCGAGGAGAGGACGCCGGGGTACGACTCGGATTCGAGGAGGTCGAAGGCCTGGTCCGCGGCCTTGACGCTCATGTGGTCGATCTCCAGCATCATGTTGCGTTTCATCATCCCGCGTACCGCGTACGCGCCGAGATCGCTCAGCCCGCGGGTGTTGCACTGCGCGCCCGAGGCGTACGAGGGGACGCTCACGCCCTTCGGAAGCCGCTGCTGCGCCTCCGGCGCCGCCGCGTTGCCGATGGGGTTGTCGTGCTGCGGGCCCCGGCAGGTCTCCGTCTTCCAGAACGTGCCCGTGGACAGGAACTGGCCCACGTTGATGGCCGTGCCGAGTGTGCCGGAGTCGAAGCGCACCCCGCACAGGGCGTTGTCGAACTTGTGGCACAGGAACATGCTGCTGACGCCCAGCTGCCGCAGCTCGTCCAGGCCCCGGTCGATGTCGTCCTTGCCGCACTGCGCGATGTCCAGGATCTGTTTGCAGCCGAACGGCTCCGAGGTCTCGACCCCCAGGACGACGGCCAGCTTGCCCTGCTCGACGACCTTCCGGGCCTGTGCGCTGTCCGTCACGATCCGGAACCAGCCCTTGCCCGCCCCGCCGTACATCCGGTCGACGAAGGCCTGCATGTCGTACGTCTTCTTCGCCTGCAGCCGGATGGAGGTCATCTCGTCGCAGCCGCGGTCCTTGAAGAAGTAGACCGAGCAGATCACCCCGTTGGTGACCAGGTCGTTGACCAGCACCCGCTGCCCGCCGCGCCACGCGCGCTCGACCCAGGCGTAGTAGTTCTGCTGGTGGGTCAGCGAGTCATGGGCGGGCCAGTCCTTGAAGGTGGGCCACCCGGCGGGGTCGTGCTTGCCGTCGCCGCCCTTGGTGATCATGTCGAAGACGGCGAGCGAGCCGTCGGGGTAGTGCTCGGGGCAGTCCTTGAGCGCGTCGGCTATGCCCTGCTCCGAGAAGGCCTTGCCGCAGATCAGGCGGCCACCGAAGGCCTCGTTGGACATGAGGTGGTTGTGTGCGTCGACGAAGCCCCGGACGCGGCCCTGGGCGTCGGTGCCCTTGAAGGGCTCACCCGTGACGTTGATCTGCGAGTCGGGTGCGGGTCGCGCGGTGGGCTCCCACCAGCCGGCCTCCGCCGCGGAGCTCGGCACGGGCCCGAGCAGCAGGGCCGCCAGGGCGAGGAACAGCGACATCACGGCGAGGGATCTGAGTCTGTGGCGCGAAGGTTGAGCGATGACCATCACGTAGATCCTTAAGGTGAGCCGGGCTCATATTCCGCTTCCACGGTAGGGACGCGGTACCCCTGCGCCAACCCCTGCGACGGTGTCAACATCCGGCCGGACAGGCCATGGTGACCCCCAGTACCGCAAGGCGGCACCCGGGCGGACCACCGGCGGTGGCGTCCACTGGCGCCAGGTCGGCAGGCTGGCGATCGCCGACGGCAACGGCAACGGCAACGGCAACGGCAAGGGCAACGGCAACGGCAGCGGCAGCGGCAGCGGAGCGGTCGTGGTCGACGCCCGACGCGCCGACCGCTGGTGGTACGCCGTCAACACGGCGGGCGCCCCCGCGCGCTGGTCGACGGCACGCGGATGGTCAGCATGGACGACGGCCGGACCTCCGCACGGCCGACACGGGCCCGCACGCTCCGCGTCGGCACGGTCGACGGCGGGGTGCACCGCCTGGAACTGCGCCGCTGACCCACCGCGTGTCAGGCGCACGCACTCGTGAAACCCGAAGGGTCATGCCCCCGTGAAAAGCGAAGCCTCACACACCCGTGAAAACCCGAAGGCTCACGCACCGCGGTGAACGCGGAGCGTGAGCCTTCGTGCTACGAGCAGCGATCAGTGGCTGTAGGCCGAGGAGCGCGAGAGGTCGAAGCCCTCGGCGCTCGTACGGGACGCGCCGCCCTCCTCGGAGGTGAGGCCGAGGGGACCACCGATGTTGTAACGCTCGTAGCCGTGCGTGCGCTCGTTCTCGTAGCGCGCGCCGGAGGCCTCGGCCGTGTGCGCACCGAGGCCGTCGTTGTCATCGGCGACTGCCGGGGTGATGGCCAGGAATCCGGCAGCGGTGACACCGGCGAGGACGAAGGCAATGCGTCGCATGCTTTTTCTCCTGTGAGAGGGGGTGACGAACAACCCCATCCCATCGCACAAACGTCGGCTTTCCGTGGCATTGCTCCGTCCGTCGGCGCGGTCGTCGTCCGCCCCGGGGCGACTACGGCTTCCACAGCGCATCACGGGCGGCGTCGATTCCGAGGGCCAGATCCGCGTGGCAGGTCTGGTGACCGTCGAAGTCGCGGGTCATGTCGACGTAGTAGCCGTCGGGCAGCGTCGACTCGGCCCGGGAGAGGTCGGAGGCCAGGTCGGTGAGCTGGCCGAGCATCCGATGGGTGTCGGCGAGGGAGTGTGTGAGGGCGTCGGCGAGCGGCCCCTGATGCGCACGGCCATCGCTCGTCGCACGCAAGGCCCACCGCACTGCCGCACGCCGGAATTCGGCCAGTGCGAGCGACGCCTCGATGCCGTCGTGGGCGACCTCGTTCGAGTAGGGATCGTCGTGCGCGAGACCCGTCGCCAGGAATCCGATGCGACGTGCGACGCCGAGCTCCTTCACGGCGTCGAACATCGGTGCGGCGAGCGTGGCATCCTGCGCCAGCGCGACCGCGAACGTCCGGGCGTCCTCCGCAGGGAACTCCTCCCGTACGTTCCGGAACCCCGACCTCTCGGCCTCCCGCCGGAACCTCTCCACCTGGAGGGCGAACACCGCACCGAGCCGAACGGCCGCCAGCTCTGCCACCGGAAACCGGCCGCGCTCCGCCTCCCGGCCCCGAGCATCCCGCTGGGCGAGGCCCGCCGCGTAGGCCCGGACGCCGCAGGCAGCGGGTTCGGCGAACGAGTGCAGTACGGGCGCCCCGTACGGCGGTACCGGGAGCGCCGGGTCCAGGCTCCACAGCGGAGGCCCGAGGTCCGCGGGGGACACGGGTGCGCCGGTGCCGTTGCTCACCTCGTCCAGCCCGGCGTCCAGATCGAGTACGGGATCCAGTGCGGCCACCAACTCGCGCAGCAGGTCGGCGAACCGGATGCCCGTCTCCCCGGCTTCGGCGGTTTTACTGGTTCCCCCGGTTCCCCCGGTTTCGCCGGTTTCCCCGGGTGACCAGGACTCATGGTGCGCGCCGAGCAGCTTGTCGACGTAACGCAGGGTCCGGTGCACCTTGGGCATCGAAAGCCCCAGCTCGTATCCGATCGCCCCGGGCGCGCAACCGGCCAACCGGTAGGTGAGTATCTGGAGTTGCCGTTCATTCAGGTCACGCAGCGGCGTCAGGGTGATGATCACCCGGGCCCGTACCAGGGCGTCGGCGCTGCCCTTCCCCAGGAGTGCGGGCACCGCCCCGGGTGCCGCGGGGAGCACTCCGCAGCCCCCGCCGACGGCCATGCGGCAGGTCCACGTCCGTAACGCCTGCGCGCCGGTCCAGGGGCTCCCGCTCCCCTCGGCGGTTCCCCCGGCGAGCAGGCCCGTCCACCGCAGGGCGACGGCCATCGCGTCCTGGGCGAGGCGTGCGGCCTCCACCAGGTCTGCGCCCCGCACCAACGACACCGCCACGAGGGGCCCGGTGTGCGCCCTGTAGTACTCCGCGAACCCGGACTCGCCGGTGGATACGGCACCCGTCACCTCATCGGTCATCGCCTCAACCCCCTTGCGGAAAAGCCTACTTGTCGGCCGACGGTGCAGGCGGGGCACACGTGCGCGTCACACGTGAGGGTCACACATGCGGTCACACGTGAGGGTCACACATGCGGAAAGTAGCGGCCGAAGGCACTGACGTCGACGGCCATCAGGCCGGTGAACGGCTGATTGAGCTGGTAGATGAGGACGATGGTCAGGGTGATGAGTCCGGTCAGGCCCATCACCATCACCAGATGGGTGGCACTCCGCCTGATCCCGAACAGGAACATGAAGGCGATGGTCAGCGCGCCGCCGACGAGAAGGCCGAACCACAGGACCGGGGACAGGCTGTTGCGTGCATCGGACTCCCGGCCCCGGCGGGCATCATCCAGAACGCTGAGCTGGGCCAGTACCTCCTGCACGGCAGCGGTCTGTACCGCGTCGGAACCGGCGGGCGCCCGATTGGCCGCGCGCACCCGGTGCAGGTGCTGCCAGCCTTCCTCTCCCAGCGCACGGCCTTCTGCCAGGGCGGGCAGTTCGACGCGCGCCGTGTGCCGGACGTACCGGGACACGCTCTCGCGCAGGCGCGCGCCGTCCGCCGGGGGCAGGTCCCCCGCCAGCTGGTAGATCTCGTGGGCCGCGCTGGCCTCGATCTGCACGTGCTCCGTGGCACTGGACCTGGCCTCCCACACGAACACCATGGACAACCCGAGCAACAGGGCGTACAGGACGCCGACCATCATCGCGATGTACTCGGCCACGTCCTCCCTGGCTTCGCCTTCGGGGCTTGGCCAGAAGCGGTGACGCACCAGAACGGCCCCGGCCGCGGCCAGAGCCACGGCCGTCACCAGAGCGATCGTCGTGATCATTGGGATCCCTGTTCTGTCTTCGGGGCTGCCTTCGGGCCGGCCGGGCGGCCGGTCATCGGCGCCTGCTGCCCAGCAGCGCGGCGGCCGCCGCGGCGGGAATGACGAGGAGCATGAGCACGGTGAGCAGGCCGAGTCCGGTGTGTCCTCGTCCCGGCCGGTAGAGAGAGCGCATGCGCACGTCTGCGCGGGCGTCCCCGCGCTGTGCCTCCCGGCGCTGTGCTTCTCTGCGCTGTGCCTCCTGGCGCTGTGCCGCTTCGGCAGCGGCGTCGGGAGACGGTCCTGATGTCGCGGCCGGGCGTGTGCCGACCGGTGGCCGGCCCGCTCCGGGGCCCGCGTCCTCGGGTACTGCTCCGTCCGGCGTGTCCGGCGTGTCCGGCGCGTCCGGCGCATCCAGTGCATTCGGCGCGTCCGCCGCGGGAGGCGGCACCAGCCCGCCCGGCGGCACCCCTGGGGGGAGGAACCCCGGCATCCCTGGGGGGAGGAAACCCGGTGGCACCAAGGGGAGCAGGTATCCGGGCAGCCCGAGCGGCGGAAGGAAGCCCGACGGCCCGAGCGGGGGAAGGAAGAAGGGCACCGCAGGTACGGGCCCCGGCACGGGCCCCGGTACGGCCCCTGGTACGGCCCCTGGTACGGCCCCCGGTACAGCCCCCGGCACGGCCCCCGGCACGGCCCCTGGTACAGCCCCCGGCACGGCCCCCGGTACGCCTGTCGTTCCGGAGGTGCGGGCCGCGGGCGGGGCCGGAGCGGGCCGCGGCGCACCGGTGGCGGACGGAGGGCGGGCGTTGGGGGAGGGGCGTACCGGCGGGGCCGACAGCGCGAAACGGGTGGTGGCGTGCGCCCGCAGACGCGGAGGAGCAACCGGCCTCCCGCCGGGCCCCCAGGTGCGGAGCCGGTCGGTGCCAAGGGCGAGACCACGGGCGCGATAGGTGCCGGGGGTGCCGCCGGCGGTCGCACGACAGATCGCTGTGCGCCCGGGGAGCAGCCGGGGGACCACGGCGGTCGCTCCCCGGCAACGGATGGCTCCCGTCCGGGGGAGGGCCTCACTGAGGTGGACGTCGTACGCCGGTTCG
The DNA here is from genome assembly GCF_042716745.1 of Streptomyces sp. NPDC058663. Classification (NCBI taxonomy): domain Bacteria; kingdom Bacillati; phylum Actinomycetota; class Actinomycetes; order Kitasatosporales; family Streptomycetaceae; genus Streptomyces; species Streptomyces sp. NPDC058663. Next base: position 3,626 of record NZ_JBHXRV010000055.1, on the reverse strand, counting down.
GTGCCGCTGTTGGTGACGGTGTAGCTGAGGGAAGCGCGCCGGTGGCCGACGACGGCGGAGGTCTGGGCCAGCCTCAGGGCGGCCCCCACGCCCCGGTAACCGGCGCGCGCCGAGGCGCGGGAGGTCAGCCCGAGGGAGGGGATGCGCCCCGCGGCGGTGACCGTGGCGGTCCGGGCACCCGGCAGTGCCCGGATCTCGGCGGAGCAGGAGGCGGAGCTCAGTCCCCGCAGCATGCGCACCTTCTGCCGTCCCGCGCAGGAGGGGACGGTGCCGCGCGGCAGCAGCGGGTCCTTCACCCCCACCTCGTACAGGTCCGTTCCCGTGAGGTTGATGAGGCGGTAGTGGATGCGCACCCGGTCACCGGTGCGGACACCGGGGCGGAGCGCGCTCAGACCGGGTCGGGCGTTGACGCTCACCTCCAGTCCGAGGCCGCGGTTGCCCGCCCCGTCGGCCGTCGCCGGCCGCTGACCGGAGAGGGCCGACGCGCACAACAGGAGGATCACGGCAGTCAGCCGTAGCGACCGCCAGGGGCACCCGGCCGAGGTGATCGTATGACTCCGCATATCCATGGATGCTGAACGACGGGCCGACCCGGAACCGGCAGGGCGGGCCCCCGCCCGCGCCCGGCCCCGGATTTTCATCCGAACGGCTCCTGGCCCGGGCTCCGTACGGTGCTCGGAGCCCGGAGGGCCGAGCCGAGCGAGGCTGTCCGACCCCGGTCACCCGCATTCCGTCCACCTTGAGGGTGGCGCCGTGCTCTTGGCCCTGGCACTGGGGCCCGGTGCCGGTACTCCGTCGCCCGGCAGGAAATCCGGGCGCGGAGAGGGCAAGATGAAGTGCGAAATGCTGAGGAAAGCCGCATTCAGGCCATGTTGGTCCCCGGGAGGTCCGCTCATGCGCAAGCCCGTCTCCGTCCCCGCCATAGTCGTGGCCGCCGCCCTGACCGTGGCAGCTCCGGCCACCGCGTTCGCCACCGACGTGAGTCCGGCCCGCGGCGCGCACGCCCTTGCCCTCCCCGCGGACCCGTCGGACCCCGCTTCCCCCTCGGACGACGCCTCGGACGCCGCGACGGCGACAGTCCGGCTCGTGCTCTCGGAACCGAGTCAGGACACCGGCTTCCGCCCTGGTGAGGAGGTGACGCTCACCGCGACGACGAACGCGCCGGCCCAGGGAGTGAAGGTCTCATCCGACGCCTTCGGGACGGTCCAGCTGGCCGGTTCCGGGACGACCTGGTCCGGTACGGCGACCATCGCCGACGACGTCAAGATCGGCACTTACGACGTCACCAGCACGGCCGACTTCGGCGACACCGGTGCGCAGTCCACCGCGACCCTCACCACCTGGAACGACAGCAAGCCCACTCCCACCCCCACACCTCCCCCGTCCCCGGTCGGCACGCCGACCTTCACCATGTCGACCGACGGCGGCAAGCCCGGCGACAAGGTGGGCCTGAAGATCAAGGGCACCGGTGAACTCAAGGACGGCGTGTACGTCCAGTCCGACGCCTTCGGAGGCAAGGTCACCCTGTCCCCGGTCCGGGGCGTCAACGGCGCCTGGCACGGCACCGCCACCGTGGCGAAGAACACCAAGGCCGGCTACTACGCGGTGACCGGATACGCGGGCGACCAGAAGGTCGACACCCTCAAGTTCGGAGTCGCCGCGGGCGATGCGGGCGTCCACAACAACACGGTCAAACCACTGCATCCGAACGAGCACAGGATCCCCAGGGGCTCCGTCCAGACGGGCACTGCTCCCGCCGCCCACGACAGCGGTGCGGACATCGCCCTCGTCGGCGGCCTCGGCGCCCTGGGCGTCGCATCCGTCGCCGTCGTCACCGTGATCCGGCGCCGCAGCCATGGCTGAGGCACCGCGCGGGCCCCGCCGACGCGGCCGTACCCGGTACGCGGCCGCCGCTGTGGGGGTCGTGGCCCTCATCGCAGGCCTGACGGCCGGCTGTTCGACTCCCGCCGACGGCAGCGCGGCACAATCCACCGCTCCACGCCCCCTCGCCCACGTCACCGGGGCCAAGGCGTCCGCCCTGGTCCCCTCGGTGCCCGACCGCATCACCGTCCCGGCCATCGGCCTCGACGCGGGCCTTGACACCGTCGGCCTGGCGGCGGACGGCACCATGCAGACACCTTCGTACGACAAACCCATGCGAGCCGCCTGGTACCGGCAGGGCCCCACCCCCGGCGAGAAGGGGGCCGCGGTCATCGTCGGCCACCTGGACACCCCCAAGGTGCCCAAGGCCGTCTTCCACAACCTGAAGAAGCTCAAGAAGAACGAGCAGATCCAGGTCCGCCGCCAGGACGGCTCCGTCGCCGTCTTCGCCGTGGACTCGGTCGACACGTTCAAGAAGTCCCAGTTCCCGACCAAGAAGGTGTACGGCAGGACGAACGGGGCGCAGCTGCGCCTCATCACCTGCGGCGGGGCACTCAACGACGCACGTCACTGGGACTCCAACGTCATCGTCTTCGCCCACCTGACGGGCGCCGCCGCTACCTGACGAGGACGTGGCCGTCGTCGGGGCGGTGGTCGCGGGAGCGGCGCAGGTCGGCGCTGACGTAGGTGCGTTGCAGCCAGCGGTCCGCTCCGTCGTAGCGGGGGCGGAAGGCGGTGCGGCCGTGGACGGTGACGCGGTTGTCGATGACGACCAGATCGCCGGGTGACAGCCGCAGTGTGCGGGCGGTCGTCTCGCAGGCGCGGCCGAACGCGGCCAGCGCCGCGGTGGCCCGGGGCGTGAGGGGCGTGGTGACGAGCTGGGCCATGCGGATGTCGGGGTCCTCGACCGACCCGGACAGCACCGGCCGGGGCTCGACCGCCGCACCACCGGCCGCCGCCGCAGTGCCGAAGGAGGGGGGTGGAGTGGTGAGGAACTCCGGCGTGAACAGCGTCTGCCGTTCCGCCGGCGTGAGCAGCGGCAGTGCCCGGCGGATGCCGGCCACCCGCATCCCGGCGGTGCGGTCGTGGTCGGCGCGCAGACACAGGAAGACGACGTAGTCGGGTGGGTGGGGGTGGAAGCCGTTCTCCGTGTGGAAGGACAGCTGCACCGATCCCGCGTTGCCGTGGAACGTCTCCTGACCGGGCACGGGCACGACGTCCTGCACGAGCGCGCCGGACTTCTCCGCCCGGTAGGCGAGCGGCTCACCGAGGCCGCAGGCCACCATGGTGAGCACCGCGGCGGGGACAGCGGCCCGGCGCTGCACCGAGCCGGGTACGGCCGGAGTCGGCGGCAGGTCCGCCCCGCCCACGGGCAGGCCGCCGACCACCAGGGTGCCGTGCGGGCCGGAATGCCTGCGGAACCGGCGGACCTCGCGGCGCAGCAGGAGCGGGAGCTCCTCCCAGGCGTCGCGGGCCCGTGCCACCCACTCGGGGCTGTCGACCTGGTCGTGGCCCCCGGTGCACAGGGTGCGGGCCAGGCGCTCGCACTCGGTGGTGTCGGCCGGATCGAGTTCCCGGTCGGCGTACGTGGCCGGAAGGGCGGCGTCGGACGTGGTCCCGGTCATCGGAGTCTCCTGCCAGAGATGGGGCGGGGGGGTGTCTCTATGTCCTTCGTCAAGGACGTGGTGCCGGGTGTGGGGGCTGTTTGAGGTGGTTATGCGGCGAGGGTGATGGTGGGTGTTCTG
>NZ_JBHXRV010000054.1:0-54365 GCF_042716745.1 Streptomyces sp. NPDC058663 | reverse complement strand
ATCGGGCGCCCGCGCCCTCTCTTTATTACCCCCCCCCCCGCGGGGGGCCCCCGGCCCCCGGTGGGGGCGGGGCCCCCCCGCGGCTCTTGTCGTGCGTACGCGGGTGTGGGGTGTCGTGTCGTACGCGGGTGTGGGGCCCGGTCGCCGGTGCCCCGGTCACCCCGCGCGGCTCACGGTGTCAGGGGCGCCCGGGGACCGTCGTCGTTCCGCTGCGGGTACGTCTGCGCCGGGCTGTCCTCGCGGACGACCTCGCCCTGGACGACCTTGCCGTCCGGCCGGTGCATCCGTGCCTGCTGGAAGACGTCACCGAGGCTGCCGGGCTGCCGCACGGCGTTCATCCGGCGCTCCAGGGACTTCTCCGCGTACCGCCCGAGCGCCCTGCGCACGGGCGGCAGCAGGACCAGCAGTCCCAGCACGTCGGAGAGCAGCCCGGGCAGGACGATCAGCAGCCCGCCGAGCATCAGGAAGCCGTTGCCCGAGCCCTTGCGGTCCTGGTCCGCGGACGGGTCGTAGGTGCCGCCGCTCTGCTGCTGACGCTGGATCGTCTCGCTGAGATTCCTGAAGGCGCGGCGGCCCGCCCGCTTGATCACGGCACCGCCGAGCACGGCCCCGCCGGCCAGCAGCAGGAAGACGGTCAGTCCTCCGGCCTCGCCGGCCACGAAGGTCAGCAGCCAGATCTCCAGCACCAGCCAGGCGGCGATGCCGAGAGGAACGAACGTACGGGCGCGGGAGCGCTTGCGGGCGGTCGTCGGGGCGGGCGGGGGCGGGGTGCCGGTCGTCATGCCCCCAGTGTGCCTGGCAGGGCGCCTGAACGGCGTAAAGAGGGCGTGAGGGCGGAACCGGTGCCGGTCGCCGGGGGCGGGCGTCAGTCGGGCTTGCGGCCGAGCATCTTGTTGGCGCGCGAGCCGACACCCCAGGCGGTGACCCGCCAGAGCGCCTCGACCAGGATGTCGTTGCTCATCTTGGAGTCGCCGCGCTCTCGCTCGACGAAGGTGATCGGGACCTCGACCACGTGGTATCCGGCGTCGACGGTGCGCCGCGCCAGGTCGACCTGGAAGCAGTAGCCGGCGGAGGCGACCTCGTCGATGCCGATGCCTTCGAGGGTCTCGCGGCGGAACGCCCGGTAGCCGCCGGTGACGTCGCGGATCGGGACGTTCAGCAGCAGGCGCGAGTAGGTGGAGCCGCCGCGCGAGATGTACTCGCGGTACTTGGGCCAGTTCACGATGCGGCCGCCGGGCACCCAGCGCGAGCCGAGCACGAGGTCGGCGCCCTTGAGGGCGGTGAGCAGCCGGGGCAGTTCCTCGGGCTGGTGGGAGCCGTCCGCGTCCATTTCGACCAGGACGCCGTATCCGTGGTCCATGCCCCAGCGGAAGCCGGCGAGGTAGGCGGCGCCCAGGCCCTCCTTGCCCTTGCGGTGCAGGACGTGCACCTGGTCGTCGGCCGCGGCGAGCTCGTCGGCGAGCTTTCCGGTGCCGTCGGGGCTGTTGTCGTCGGCGACCAGGACGTGCGCTTCGGGAACGGATTCCCGGACCCTGGCGACGATCGGCTTGATGTTCTCGGCCTCGTTGAAGGTCGGGATGATCACCAGAACGTTGCCGAGCGGGCCGTAACGTTTCTGACCGCCGTCGTTCACTACTGCCCCTTTTCATGCCCGAACACAGAGGCACCCACCATAGCGAGCGTGTATCGGCGCGCGGCGCAGGGTCTTTCGTTTCCCCTGTGCGGGTTCGGCGGAGGCCGTGGTCTGCGGATGGGGGCCCGGCGTCCTTCGGGCCGGCCAGGTGCCCGCCGGCTGCGGACATCCTCGCCGTTGTCTACTGAACGCCGGGGCCCTACCCGGGTCGCACCGTCCGTCGGAAAAAACCTTCCCTCGCCCCCGAGGCGCGGGCGCTGAACCTGGTTCCCGGGGCGGCGTGCCGGTGCGGCACTCCGTCCCATGACCCAGCGGCGTTCGACGACTGCGTGGAAGGTTTCCGGCCGGACGTTTCGTGGTGGACCCGGCCGAACCTACCCGCCGGTGGCCGCTTTCTGTCAACACCCGTGCGACCTGCGGCGATTCGTCGAATCAGCAGGTCAGTGCCGAGAGGACGGAGAACTCCCCGGCGGGCCCGGCGTCACCGATCGGCGGTACGCGGAGCGTCCTGTGTCACGCGTTCGGCCGTACGTGGACGGTGTGGCCGGCCACCACCGTGCGCAGACAGACCGGCAGGGGCGCGTCCGGCGAGAGGTCCGGCAGCCCGGGCGTGCCGGAGCGCGGGTCGGTGGACCAGCGGGCGACCCGGTCGTCGGGGGCCTGGACCACCAGCTCCCCGGTCTGCCAGATCGCGTAGTCGGCGGGCGCGCCGGGCACCAGGGTGCCCGCGTCGTCGCGGCCGACCGCCCGCCAGCCGCCCCTGGTGTGGGCGGTGAACGCGGCCCGTACGGAGACCCGGTGCTCGGGGGTGCGGTGGTGCGCGGCGGCCCGGACTGTGCCCCACGGGTCGAGGGGGGTGACCGGGCTGTCGGAGCCGAGGGCGAGCGGGATGCCGGCCTTGAGCATGGCGGCGTACGGGTTGAGGGTGCGGGCCCGCCCGGTGCCGAGGCGCTGGGCGTACATGCCGTCCTCGCCGCCCCAGGCCGCGTCGAAGGCGGGCTGGACGGAGGCGGTGAGGCCGAGGTCGGCGAAGGCGGTGAGCGTGTGCGGGGTGAGCATCTCGGCGTGCTCGACGCGGTGGCGGGCGGCCCGTACGCGGGCGAGCCCGACCTGCTCGGCGGCGGTGCGGAAGCCGTCGACGACGGCGCTCAGAGCGGCGTCGCCGATGGCGTGGAAGCCGGCCTGCAGGCCGGCTTCGGTGCAGGCGACGACATGGGCGCCGATGGCGGCGGCGTCCAGGTGGGCGGTGCCGGTGTGCGGGGCGTCCGCGTACGGCTGGTGCAGGCAGGCGGTGTGCGAGCCCAGTGAGCCGTCGACGAAGAGGTCGCCCGCCGCGCCGACGGCCCCGAGGTCACGGACGCGCTGTGCGTCCTTCGCGTTCGCGACGAGTTCGGCCCAGTAGCCGAAGACGCGCGGGCCGGGTTCGGCGGCGGCCGTCTCCAGCAGTCCGAGGAGGTCGTCCTCGCTGGAGATGTCGGGGCCCGCGCACTCGTGCACGGAGCCGATGCCGAGGGACGCGGCCCGGGCGAGCGCGGCTCGCTGGGCGGCGGCTCGCTGGGCCGGGGTGATCGCCCGGTGGGCGGCGGCGCGGACGGCGTGGTGGGCGGCGCCGGTGAGCGGGGCGTCCGGGTGGAAGCCGGTCATCTCCGTGACACCGGGGACCAGTTGGAGCAGCGCGGTGCTGACAACGGCGGAGTGGACGTCGATGCGGGGCAGGTAGAGCGGACGTCCGCCGGCCGCGGCGTCGAGTTCGGCACGCGAGGGGTGGCGCCGCTCGGGCCACCGGGAGGCGTCCCAGCCGCCGCCGAGCAGGACTTCACCGGCCGGGCGGGTCGCGGCGTACGCCCGTACCGCCTCCAGCGCCGCGGCCAGCGTGCGGGCGCCCGAGAGGTCGAGACCGGTGAGGGCGAGCCCGGTGGCCGTCGTGTGCACATGTGCGTCCGTGAACGCCGGGGTGACCAGTGCGCCTTCGAGGTCGAGCACCTCGTCGACCCCGCTCGCGAAGGCGTCGGCCGCCCCTTCGGAGCCCACCCAGGCGATGTGTCCGCGTTCGACGACCATCGCCGTGGCGAAGGGGTCGGCGGGACTGTGGACCTCGCCGCCGCGCAGCAGCACGGTCCGGTCGGAGGGGGTGGGGGCAGAGGGGGCGGTGCGCTGGGTCATGGGGACCAGTCTCGCGCAGCCCGCGGGGCGCTCACGACCAGGGGGCCGCACGACCGGTGGCCGCGGGACGGGACGGCCGGATGCCGCACCCGCCCGGCTCCGCGGTCGCCCGGGCCCGCATGCGAGGGGGGACACGCGGCGGGACTAGTGGACGCGGGGCGGCCGGGCTTCGTAGGGGGTGGAGAGGACGACGGTGGTGCGGGTGGAGACGCCGGCCAGGGTGCGGATCCTGGTGAGCAGGTGCTCCAGTTCCAGGGGAGTGGCCACGCGCACCTTGAGGATGTAGTTCTCGTCGCCCGCGACACTGTGGCAGGCCTCGATCTCGTCGATGCCCGCCAGCCGTTCGGCGATGTCGTCGGGGGCACTCGGGTCGAACGGCGCCACCGAGATGAACGCCGTGAGCGGCAGCCCGACGGCCGCCGGGTCCACGACCGCGGCGTACCCGCGGATCACCCCGCGCTGCTCCAGCCTGCGGACCCGCTGATGCACCGCCGAGGTGGACAGGCCGGTGGCCTTGCCCAGGTCGGTGTAGCTCATCCGCCCGTCCTTGACGAGCAGGTCCACGATCTGACGATCCAACTCCTCCATGGGCCAAGAACCTACAGGGCGCGGCGTCCGAACGGCACCGGAGCGTCCGGCGTCTTGCCTGGTGGAACGGCGGATGCCGGGCGGACGTCCGGGTGCACTCCGGGAGGGCATCTGCGAACGGCATGTGACGAAGACCACACATCTGTGACCGTGTCCTTCTCGGTTGTGGGGTTATCGCGCAGGCGCGCAGGGAAGTGCTTGCTGTGGCCGAGGCCGCAGCGCCTTGTCGGCCCACCTCGAGGGGGAGAGTCTCCATGCAGAGCCTGAAGCGCACCGGTCGTTCCGAACCGGAGCCCTCCGATATCGTCGATATCACCGACGCCGCTTCCTTCGACGCCGCCCGGTACCCCGGTGCGGACTCGGAGCTGGACCCGGACGCGGACCCGGACTCGTACGACACCTTTGAGATGTTCCGGGTGATCTGCCCGGACTGCGCTCAGCCGATCGCGCTGCTCGCCGGGGAGGACGTCCTTCCGGAGCACGCGAAGTGCCCCACCCCGTGGAACCCCTTCGGCCTGACGGCCTGTGCCGGTACGGGGCGCCCCGCGTCCGACGCGCGTCCGGCCGACGAGACCCGGGCGGTCCAGGAGCAGGACACCGCGCTGCTGCTGACGCTCCCTCAGGGGCTCGACTGGCGGACGCAGCCGTTCTCGCACGTGGGCGGTCCCGGCTCGCGTCCGCTCAAGGTGCCGCGTCGGCGCGCGGCGTAACGGCCCCTACCGGTAGCCCAGTTCGCGCCAGTAGGTGCCGCGCACCATGGCTTCCAGCGAAGCCGGGTGCAGGACGAGCACATCCGGGTCCTCGGGGACCCGGACCTCGCCGAAGTGCACCTGCCGGTAGGCGATGCGCAGCATGACGACTGCATGCCGGAGCGCGGCGTAGAGGGTGTGGAACTCCATGTCGCGCGGAGTGTGGCCGGTCAGCCGCGCCTACCGTTCCTCGATCGCGTCCCTGCGCAGGAAGTCCGGCAGGCCTGCTTGCCCGAAGGACTCCGTGAGGTCCTGGAAGAAGCGGTGCAGGTACACGGTCCAGCCGAGGTCGAGTTCGCGGGGGCCGTAGGCGGCCATTTCCCAGTCGAGCACGGCCGCGGGCTCGAAGCCGTCGTAGACGATGTTGCCGATCCGGGCGTCGCCCCAGCAGAGCACCGGCTCGCCCTCCTCCTGCGGCCGGCGAGTGTCGAGCAGGTCGAAGGCCTCCTCGATCAGCGGGGAGCGGGGCAGCCCGTCGACCACCCACTCGTAGAAGGAGCGCTGGGCTTCGATGTGGCGGCCCAGTGGACTGCTCGCACCTTGCGGGCCGTCTGGGCCTTCTGGGCTTTCTGGGCGTTCTGGGTCTTCTGGGCCTCCGGAAACTTCCGAAAGCAGAAACTCCGCCTCCTTCGCGGGGAATTGACTGTGCAGCCGGGCGAGGACGCCGATGCTGGCGGCTTCCAGGGCGGCACGTTCGGTGTCCGTCGCGGAGTGCAGCCAGTTGCCCTCGTAGGTGTACGGCATGACGTCGGGCGGCACCCTGCCCTCGGCGCGGGCCATCACGAAGAAGGGTGCCCCGAGGGCGCCGGCGTCCTCCTCCAGCCACAGGACGCGCGGGACGGGCACGTCGGTGTACTCGCCGACGAGGCGCATCACGCGGTGCTGGCGGGCCATGTCGTAGACGGGGAAGACGGTGTACGCCGCCGGGTCGGCCGCCAGGCGCAGGGCGCAGCCGGTGACGGGCGCCTCCGGGTGGTCGAGGTCGAAGAGCAGGGTCTCGCTCGACATGCCGTTGGAGTCCGGTACCCGGATGTGGGAGACCCGGGCGCCCGGGAGGCGGGCGCCGAGCCAGCGGGTGAGGCGGCGTCCGAGTTCCTCGGGGTCGCGGGTGGTGGTGCGGGGGCGCGGCGCGGAGACCATGTCCGTACTCCTCTGGGCGGGAAGGGCGGGCCGGGAGCGGCGTGCGGCGTGCCGTGTCTCAGGGTGCGGTCGAGTCGTAGCCGGTGAAGCCGCTGGGGTCGTGCCGGCCGAAGCTGCCGTGTTCGAAGATGCCGTAACCGGTGCGGCCTTCGAGGGTGAAGCGGGCGGCGTGGTCGATGACGCCGTACGCCGCCATGGGGTGGGCGGCCGGGTCGGAGAGGTCGTAGGTGCGGCGGTCGGTCCAGCCGCGGCCCTGCCAGGTGCCGTGCTGCCAGTCGGTGGCGGGCGGGTAGCCCGCGCCCACGGCCAGCGGCGAGGAGGCCAGGACCTCGACGCCGAGTTCGAGGGGTTTGCGGTCCTGGCCGGTGAGGTGGACGGTGGCGTGGGTGGGGTGGCGGGTGCCGGAGCGGTAGGTGATGTCGGTGCGTGGCCAGCCGAGTTGGATGTCCCGGGGGGGCCTTGTTCTGGGGCTGGTTCTTGGAGTGTCCCGCGGAGGAGCCGCCGAGCGGACCTTCGCGGACGAGGAGGGCGTCGTTGAGAGTGCGGTGGCCGTCGGCGTCCTCCTGCACGACGACCATGACGAAGCGGTCGTCGAAGCGGGCCGGTATCCAGAGCCAGTGGAAGCCTTCGGGCCGCAGCTCATCGGCGGCACGCCCGCCCTCCTCACCCGGGATGGGCCGCACTCCCCAGCTGCGGTCGCGCGTTCCGGTCCACTCCCCCGGTGCCGGGCGGATCTCCTCCCCGCCGGCGCGGAGGGTGCCGGTGCAGCTGCCCGCCTGCACGAAGCGGCGACCTTCGAGCATCAGCCGGTCGCCGCGGTACTGGATGTGGTGCGGCTCCCAGACCGGCGCGAAGTCCGCGGTCCAACTGATCTCGTACGAGAGGGAGTCGGGGTCGGCCGGATCGGGGTCGCAGCTGAGGGTGAAGCGGCGCAGCGGCTCATCGACGGTGATCCGCAGCGGGCCGACGGAGAGCCGGGTGCGGTCGTCGGGGAGGGCGTCGGAGGCGCGGACGGCGTGCAGGGTGTCGCCGATGCGGAGGGTGGCGTAGGCGTCGATGACACCGGTGTTGGGATAGACGCCCAGGCCGAGGACGAGGAGGGCGTGGCCGGTGTGGTCGACGAGGTGGAAGATGCAGCGGTCGTAGGCGTTCCGGTCGCCGGTGACGACTTGCTTCATGGACAGCGGGGCTTGGTGGATGGGGTATTCGTCGAGCGCGACGGGGCGGTCGGCGGGGGTGGGCATGGGGTCCTCCTGGCCTGTCCTGGGGGACTTGCGGTCGTGCGGGGGCACGGGCGCGGGGCCGGGGATGGTGGTGGAGGGTGCGGGCCCGGCTTTGATCCTGACGGTACGTCAGGGGCGTTGGCGGGGGCCAGGGGTGGGGCGGGGCCGGGGTGGGGTGGGGGGTTGGGCGGAGGTGGGGCAGGGTGCGTGGTGCGGGGGTGCGTGGTGCGGCTCCGCCGGGGGCCGCCCCCTTGCCCGCCCGTTCCGCCCCCGGGGGCCGCCCCGCCGCCCAAGGGGGCTGGGGGGGGTGGGGCGGCCCCGCCGTCTCAGGCAGCGGGGCGGCGGGGGCGGGCGGGGTGGGGTCAGCGGGTTTCGGGGCCGGCCAGGTGGCGGGCGATGACCATGCGCTGGATCTGGTTCGTACCCTCCACGATCTGGAGGACCTTCGCCTCCCGCATCAGCCGCTCGACCGGGAAGTCGGCCGTGTAGCCGTACCCGCCCAGCACCTGCACCGCGTCCGTGGTGACCTTCATCGCCGCGTCGGTGCAGAAGAGTTTCGCCATCGCCGCCTGGCGGGCGAACGGGCGGCCCGCGTCGCGGAGCCGCGCCGCCGACAGGTACAGCGCCCGGCCCGCCTCGATCTGCGTCGCCATGTCGGCCAGCATGAAGCGCAGCCCCTGGAAGTCCGCGATGGGGCGGCCGAACTGCTGACGCCCGGTGGCGTACGCGAGCGCCTCGTCCAGGGCGGCCTGGGCCACGCCGATCGCACAGGCGGCGATGCCCAGACGGCCGGAGTCCAGGGCGGAGAGGGCGATGGCGAAGCCCTGCCCCTCCTCTCCGATGCGGCGCGCGTCCGGGACCCGTACGCCGTCGAAGTGCAGCTGGGCCGTGGGCGAGCCCTTCATGCCCATCTTCTTCTCGGGGGCGGCGGCGCTCAGTCCGGCCGCGTCGCCGGGCACCAGGAAGGCGGTGATGCCGCGCGGGCCCTCCACACCCGTTCGGGCGAGGACCGTGTAGAAATCGGCGACGCCTCCATGGGTGATCCACGCCTTGGTGCCGGTGATGACCCACTCTCCCCCGCTCTCGGCTCCGCTCGAGCGGGAGGTGCCCCCTCCGTCCCGCACCGCCTTGGTGCGCAGGGAGGCCGCGTCGGAGCCCGCGGCGGGCTCGGAGAGGCAGTACGCGCCGAGGAGTCCGCCGCCGAGCATGGCGGGCAGGTGGGCGCTCTGCTGTTCCTTGGTGCCGTAATTGGCCAGTGCGTGGCAGGCGAGGCTGTGCACGCTGACGCCGAGGCCGACGGTCAGCCGGGCCGCCGCGAGCTCTTCGAGCACCTGGAGGTAGACCTCGTACGGCTGGTCGCCGCCGCCGTGTTCCGAGTCGTACGGCAGGCCGAGCAGGCCGGAGGCGGAGAGCAGGGAGAAGACCTCGCGCGGGAAGTGCCCGGCGTCCTCCTCCGCCGCGGCCTGCGGAGCGATCTCCCGCTGGATCATGTCGCGTACGAGCGCGAGCAGGTCGCGGGACTCCTCGGTGGGCAGCTGTCGTTCCACCGGCTGCGGAGTGCGGTCGGGCATGTGCGGCGTCCTCCCTGTCGGGCGCGGCGGCAGACGCGCGCGCAGGGTGTGGCGGCGCCGCCGGGTGTCTCTCCTGCCAGCCTGAACCACCGCTCCGGGTTACGGAAGCGGAGTGTCCGGGGCCGTGGCGGCTGAGTATGCCCGATCGCCCCCCATCCGTCACGGGTCGAAAAGCCGCAGGCCGGGCAGGGCGGGCCGGTGTTACGCGACCGTGTCGTCCAGCGGTGGAGCGGGGCACTCCGGGACCAGCTCCGCGACGGCAGCGAAGGTGGCGCGCAGCAGCGCGACGAGCAGCTCGCACACCTCCTCCCTGGGCAGCACCGGATCACCGATCCAGTCGAGGGTGATGCCCTCCACCGCGGTCATCCACCCGAGCAGGGCGAGTCTGGCCTTCGGCGGGAGGCCGCTGCGGCCGTACGCGCCTTCGGCGAGGGTGGCCAGCAGCTGTTCGCGCACGGTGTCGCGGATCGACTGGACCTGGACGTCGGAGCCGACGCCGCCGGTGACGATCGTGCGGTACGCCGCCTGGTGGTGCTGGGCGTAGCGCAGATAGCCGTCGACGGTGTGCCGCACCCGCTGGGCACGCGGGAGCTCGGGGTGGCTGCCGGCGCGGGCGACGAGGTCGGCGACGGACTCCTGGACGATGGCCAGGTAGTAGCCCCGCTTGTTGGTGAAGTAGTAGTAGATGAGGCCCTTGGCGACGCCCGCGTGGCGCGCGATGTCGTCCATGGACAGGGCGTCGTAGGAGGTGTCGGCGAACAACTTCCGCCCTGTTGCGATGAGTTCGGCTCTGCGCGCCTGGGATTTCCCGGTCGCCCCGCGCTGTTGACTCTTATTCAAATGAGGCCCTAGTCTCCCACTCCGGAAGGATGGCCGCAGTATTCCACGGCCCGCCCTCCGCTCCTCATGCACTTCCCCCTGCGCACTTCTGCGACGTACGGGAGGACCCAGTGAGCGCAGCAAGGAAACCGTGGCAGCAGTCGGCCCGGCAGCAGTACCCCGAGGGCAGAACGGCCTGGCGGCGCAGCGCCGTTCTGGCGGTACCGGCGGTGCTCGCCGTCGGGGCGATGGCGGTGATGATGGGCCAGGGAGCACTGGCCGCGTCGTTCGCCGTCTCGGGCACCAGTTTCCAGGTCTCCTCGGGCAAGTTGTCCAGTACCGGCCTGTCGTCGTACGTGCACACCGACAGGTCCGCGGACGGCAAGGGTCATCCGGTCGCCCTGCTGGGCATCGGGGACGCCAGGCTCTCCGACATCTGTCAGTCGGCGGAGGTGAAGACCCCGGTCGGGACGGTGGTGTTCAAGCTGACGGCGGGTGGCGCGGCGGGCGAGGTCACCGCTTCCAGTCTGATCATCGACGCCGAGGACCTGGCAGGTGACGCCCGCTTCGGTACGGCCGAGATCGGCCGGGACGCCTCCACGCTGGACGCGGTGCCGGGGGTCAGGGGCGAGGCGGGCAAGTTCGGCCTCCAGGCGGGGAACATCGAGGTGGTGGGCGTGCGGTCGCACGCCTGGTCGGCCACCGGCGGGAACTTCCGGCTGAAGGGCCTGCGGCTGGACGTGAACCTGGACGGCAAGAAGTGCTTCTGAGGCGCCGTCCCGGGAGCCGGGACCGCGGTACAGGGTCCGGGCGGGGCGACGGCGGCGGTACGGGCGGGCGCGACGGCACGGGCGAAGGCGGGTCCGTGGCCGGGTCCGCCCGCACGGGCAGCAGGCCCGGCAAGGCGGGTGGACGCCACAGTGGCGGGTGGCTCGACGCGCTGCTGCCCTGGCCGGAGCGCCGGCACCGGTTCCGCGGCTGGCGGCGCCGACGGCCGTTCTGGGCGGGACTGCTCCTGATGTGCTCGGGAGCCGAGCTGCTGCTCGTCCCGCTGTCGCCGCTGCCGATCCTGGTCAGTCTGGGGCTCGGCGGGCTGGCGGCGCTCGGCATCGGGCTGGCACTGATCGCGGCCGGGCTCTTCCTGTGGTTCCTGCCGCACACCCGGCACTACGTGAGCGTCCACGCGCTGATCCTGTCGGTGCTGTCGTTCGCGGCGACCAACCTCGGCGGGTTCCTGGTGGGCACCCTGCTGGGCATCGCCGGCAGCGCGATGGGGTTCGGCTGGACCCCACTGCCCGAGGAGGACCCCGAGCGGGCTCCCGGGCAAGCCGGGGAGGACGGGAGGAGCCGGGAGACCGGGCGGACGGACACGCGTGAGACCGGGCACACGGACTCGGGCAAGGACGCGCGCCGGCCGCCCCCGGTGCGGCAGCAGGGGCCGCGCACCCTGGCCGTGGCACTGCCCGTCCTGCTGCTCACCGCTCTGGGCATGCCCGCGCAGAAGGCGGTGGCCGTCGCGGCCGAGCCACTGGCCCCCCGGGTGCCGCCCACCGTCACCACGGCCCGCTTCGCCCCGGACGGATTCCTGATCGCAGGGGTGAAGGACGTGCGTACCGCGGACGGCCCGTTGAAGGTGATGGTCCTGAAGATGAGGGCCGCCTCCCTCACCGACTACCGGCTGCGGACCCGCGACGGCGGGGACGAGCTGTCCCTGGGCGCCGACACCCTGGACCTGGACGGCGACGTCACCCTGTACCTCACCAGGTTCAGCGGGTGCCTGCAGGGGCTGCTCTGTCTGACCTTCACGCCGGACCGGCTGCCGGTGCCTCCGGTGGTGCCGCCGTTCGTCTTCATGACGGACGTGAGCGCCGAACAGGCCATGGTCACCTCGGACTCGATCGTCACGAACGGACTGACGCTCGGCGCCTCCTGAGCCGGGCGCCCGCCACCCCCTCCGAGGGGCACCGCCGCGAGGCTCAGGGCGTCACAGCAGGCCGGCGCCCGTGACGAGCATCGCAACCACGACCACCAGGGTCCAGCCGAGCACGTGCTCCAGCAGCTTCGGTCCGTCGAGGTCGTCGGGGCCGCCGGTACGGGCACGGAAGAGGTCGGACAGGGCGGCGGTGGCAGCGGTGGCAGTCATACGGGGCTCACAGGGGGAGAGGGAGCAGCAGACGGTGGAAACGGAACGGAACCACCCCTTCCACAGTGCCAGCGGTCCGGGCCCCGGTACAGATGACGTTCGTCACCGCACCGGGGCCGGGGAGAGTCACCAGAAGATCCCATCCCCTTGATACTGACTATCATTTCCATATAGTCTGCGTGGCCTGAACCTTACGGGTGGCGCCCTGTGCGAAGTCCCCCTTGTCACAGCGGAGTTGACGTGAGCGAACCGGCCGGAGCGGTCCGGGCCCCGCAGCCGGTGTCCCTCACGGCGGGCGCGGCCTCGATGCTGCTGCTCTGCGCGATCCTGTGGGCGGCGGGCGCGGTCGACTGGCTGAACTCCCCCGCGGCACTCGCCTGGCAGACGACCTGTGTGGCCATCACCGTGCAGGCACTGCCCTTCCTGGTCCTCGGCACGCTGGTCTCGGGGGCCGTCAACGCGTTCGTCCCCGCGTCGGTGTTCACCAAGGTGCTGCCCCGCAGGCCCGCGCTGGCGGTGCCGGTGGCCGGTGCCGCGGGGGCCGTGCTCCCGGGGTGCGAGTGCGCGTCGGTCCCGGTGGCCGGCAGTCTCATCTCCCGTGGGGTGCCGCCCGCCGCGGCCTTCGCGTTCCTTCTCTCGGCGCCCGCCGTGAATCCGATCGTGCTCGTCTCGACGGCGGTCGCCTTCCCCGACAGCCCGCAGATGCTGCTCGGCCGCTTCCTCGCCTCACTGGCCGTCTCCATGGTCATGGGCTGGCTGTGGCTGCGGTTCGGCCGCGCCTCCTGGCTCCGGATGCCCACCCGGCACGGCGGACACCAGCAGGGCGGCAGCCGCCTGACCGAGTTCCGGCTCGGCTTCCAGCACGACTTCCTGCACGCGGGCGGCTTTCTCGTCCTGGGCGCGGCAGCCGCCGCCACCTTCCACGTGGTGGTCCCGCCGTCCGTCCTGGAGACCTTCTCCGGCTCCCCCTGGGGCGGGGTGCTGTTCCTGGCGTTCCTGGCCGTCGTCCTGGCGGTGTGCTCGGAGGCCGACGCCTTCGTGGCGGCCTCCCTGACGGGGTTCTCGCCCACCGCGCAGCTGACGTTCATGGTGATCGGGCCGATGGTCGACGTGAAGCTCGTCGCCCTTCAGGCGGGAACGTTCGGACGCCCCTTCGCGCTCAGGTTCTCCTCCGCCACCGCGGTGGTGGCGGTCGTGGGCAGCGTACTGGTGGGCTGGTGGCTGCTGTGAAGCTCTCGCTCCAGCCCGTCCTCCTGCTGCTGACCGGCGCCGGCCTGCTGCGCATCTCCTTCTTCAGCGACCTCGCGCTGCGTTACGTGAAGGCAGGGCTGCTGCCCTTCCTCGTCGCTTCCGGCATCGTCCTGCTCATCGCCGGGACGATCGGCGTCCTGCGTCCCGGGCTCCGTGCCGGGAGCGGTCACGGACACGAGCACACCCACGACCACGACCACGGTCCCCGGATCGCCTGGCTGTTGCTGCTGTCGGCGCTCGTCGTGCTTCTCTTCCCGCCGCCCGCCCTCGGCTCGTACAGCGCGTCCCGGGACAACCCCGTGGTCGTCGCGCCCTTCGACCACTTCCGGCCCTTCCCCGCGACCGGGGCCGTCCCGCTCTCGCTGACCGAGTTCATCGCCCGCGCACAGCAGGACGAGGAAGGCAGTATCGAGGGGCGCAGCGTGGTGCTCCAGGGCTTCGTCACCCCGCGCGAGGACGGCATCTGGGACCTGACGCGCCTGGTGGTCTCCTGCTGTGCGGCCGACTCCCGGCCGCTGACGGTCACCGTGCACGGTGCGCGGGCGCCGCGCGCGGACTCCTGGGTGCGTGTGACCGGTACATGGCGCCCCGGCGGCACCCTCGGCACCCTCGCCGCGGACCTCGCCCTGAACGCCACCGAGGTCACCCCCGTCCCCGAGCCCGCGAACCCCTATCTGGACCGGCCGCCGGCACCGCGCTGAACCGTGGGCCGTCGGCGGCCGCCCGGCGCACAGCGGTACGGGAAGAGCCGGGCCGAGGGAGTCAGGCCAGGCCGAGGGACCGCAGCGCACGGCGCCGGGCCGGATCCGGGGCCGTCGGCCAGTACACGTAACACACCCCGCCGGAGGCGCTCCGCACCTTGCCCTGTGCGTCGTACCGCTTGGTCCGCAGCCAGATGTTCTCCCACTCCCGTCTGCGGTAGACCCGGCGCACGGCGTCGTTCGTGGGCGAGGCAGGGTCGTTGGCGATCACGTCGCCCGCGGCGGTGAAGCCGATGACGGTCATCAGGTGGCCCGCGGTGCCGTAACCGGCCCCCGTCAGCTCCTCCTTGCGGAAGGACAGCGAGGCGACGACCGGGATGCCGGCCCCCAGGAGCACCGTCAGCTCGTCCAGCGAGCCCAGCCGGGTGACGACCCCGTTCATGTCGCGGTACGTGGCGGCGTACGCGGCGTTGAAGGGCCAGTTGCCGCAGCCCTCGTACTGGTAGTCGTACGTATGGCGGGCGGCATGGCAGATCTGCGGGTCCTCGTACGAGGGGTCGACCCAGGCCAGCTGCTCGGGGGTGGCCCTGCGTCCCCAGTACTCCAGCACCATCTGGGAGGAGGTCGGACTGCACCAGGCCTCTCCCCCGTTGTCGTACTCCGGGTACCGCCCCTTGTGGATCTCCTGCGAGTGGCGCGGCACCCGCAGTTCGCGCGCGGGGCGCGGTGCGGAGGCCGGCACGGTGAACCGGTCGGGTACGCCGGAGGCCATCGCCCCGAGCCGCCACACCATCGGCGTGCCAGCCGAGCCCGGCAGCCGGTGGAGGGTCACGCGCAGCCGGTGGCCGGTCAGCCGGGGGCCTGCCGCCGGGTCGGCCAGTACGAGGGTGTCGGTGGAGACGCTGCTGCGGCCGTCGCCCTGGCCGTCGACGGAGGTCCGCCTGATGTCGGCATCTCCGGCGGCCCAGCGGCCCATGACGTACCAGGGGGTGTGCGACCCGTCGGTGTACTCGGCGCTCAGTTCGACGGTGAGCCACGTGCCGGGCGGGGTGTCGGCGTTCCAGGAGGCGATGATCTCGGTGGCGGGGACGGGGAAGTGGTGCGGCGGGGAGGTCCAGACCGCGTATTCGTAGGCGGTGGTCCGCCCGGTGTGCGGGTCGGCATGGTCCGCCAGGCCGTCCGGGGTGTCGATCACCAGGCCGGGCCTGCGCCCGCCGACCGCGCGGGTGCCGGCTCCGGTGCCGGAGCGCCAGTCGGTGTACGTGTGCCAGAAGCGGTTGTCGACGTGCGAGGGCTCCTCGGGAGTGGTTGCGGCGGCGGGCGGCGGCAGTGCGGGAACGGCTGCGGCCGGCAGCGGCAGCGCGGGCACGGCGGCGGCAGCGGCGAGCGCGGCGGTGAGGACGGTTCTGCGGGACGTGTGCAGCGGGTCGGGTCCGGCCATGGTCGAAGGCCCCCAGTCGGGTGTGGTGGATGCGGTCCGGTCGCTCGGCGCGGCACTCGGATGGCTACCCCGCGGCGGCCGCCCGCACCCCGGGTCCGCCCCATACTGCGACGGCCCGCCCCTCGACCCGCGACGGCACGCGGGCCGGACGGTCCGGGCATTCGAAGGGCCCGCCCGCACCGGGCCCAGGACCCGCCCGCCCGCACCGGGCCCAGGACCCCCACCCGTCCGTGCCCGGCCCAGGACCCCGCTCGTCCGCGCCCGGGCCCAGGACCCGCCCCTCCGCCCCGTCGCCGCGCCCCTCGCCGGGCGGGTCAGTGGCCGGACTCCTAGGGTGGGCCGGATGAACAGCATCGCCCCCCTCGCCGCCCGGCTGCGTGCCCTGCCGCCGTCCTGCGGCCCGGTCCGGCTGGTCGCCGTCGACGGCCACGCGGGCTCCGGCAAGAGCACCTTCGCCGCCCGGCTTGCCGACGCGCTCGGCGGGGCGCCCGTACTGCACCTCGACGATCTGGCCACCCATCGGGAGCTGTTCGACTGGACGGAGCGGCTGCGCACCCTGGTGACCGGCCCGCTGTCGCGGGGCGAGAGCGCGCGGTACGCGCCGTACGACTGGACTCTCCGCCGCTTCGGGCCCGCCACCCGCGAGCTGCCGCCCGCGCCGGTCGTCCTCATGGAGGGCGTCGGCGCCGGGCGGCGCGCGCTGCGCCCCCTGCTCGCCCACCTCCTCTGGATGGACCTGGACGCGGAGGCCTCGTGGCGGCGCGGCCGGGAACGGGACGGAACGGCACAGTCCGTTTTCTGGGACGGCTGGACGAGGGCCGAGACGGAGCATTTCTCTGCGGACCCCTCCCGTCCGTTCGCCGACGCCCTGGTGCGGCAGGTGCCCGGGGGATACGAGTGGCACCAGAGGAGCTCCGCGACCGCGTGAGCGAACCACTCCGTCACTTTCCGTGATCCCCCGCCCCGACCCCGCCCGGCGTCCGGAAAAGCGTCCGGCCAGTGCCCCAACTCCGCTTGACCCAGGGGGCGTACAGGTCTTACGTTCTCAATGTGCGGCTTTTCGAAGCCGCCCGCAGACACGAAGCCCCCGGTTGTTCCCCCGTGATCGGGGGCTTCGTTCTGCCCTCTTCTGGCCTGCGGGGCGCGCGTAGACCCGGTTCGCTCACCCAGGGTCACCTTCCGTGCGGTCCCCGCGCCACCCTTATTCAGCTGCCCCCTGCCCGGGTACGATGCCCTTCGGTGCGGTCAATTCCCGTCCGGGACACAGCGGTTCGGGCATGTGCCAACGGCATTCGGCCACTGGCGCACGCCCGGCAGCACATCACGGGGGGCACGGTCTGTGGGGGACGTGATGGACTTCGGCACGCAGGGCACGCACGCCCCGGCCGACCTCGCCTGGCTGCGCGGCGTGGACGCCTACACGATGGGGGCGTATCCGCAGGCGGAGGAGGAGTTCCGGTCGGCGGTACGACTCGATCCGGGCATGGCGGACGGCTGGCTCGGCCTGCACGCCCTGCGCATCGACACGACGACGGCGCTCTTACGCATGCACCGCCACCGGGAGCGGTTCGGCGAGCAGCGCTCCCGGCACCGCCGCAGGCTCAACTCCTGGTACTGGCTGGGCTGGTGGGTGCAGCCGGTGCTGGAGAGCCCGCGCGATCTGCTGCTGGCGCACGCCTCGCACTGGCTGGACGGGCGCCACGTCCCGGAGCTGGACCGGGCGCTGGCGGGGCTGCCGCCCGTGGACACGGACAGCCAGGTGCGCTTCCTGCACGCGTGCCGGGCGTATCTGGTCAAGGACTGGGAGCAGTTGGTCCGGCACACGGACTCGCTCGTCGACGATCCGCTCCTGGGCATCGAGTCGGGGCTCTTCGGCGGCATGGCACGGGTCAGGCTGGAGATGTTCGGCCAGGCCGAGCCGCTGCTCTCCGCCTCCCTGATGCGCTGCCGCAGCGAGCAGCCGCAGCGCAAGGAGCTGCGGTACTGGCTGGCACGGGCGCACGAGGGCACCGGGCGCAGCGCCGCGGCCCTCCCCCTGTACCGGGCGGTGCACCGGGTCGACCCGGCGTTCATGGACACCGCGGCACGCCTCGCGGCGATCTCCGAGGGCGACGGGCTGGAGGGGTACGACGATTCGGCGGCGGGACTGGCCGCGGTGTCGCTCGCCGGGGCGGGACTCGGCCAGGAGGCGGTGGAGTCCCAGGGCGAGCTGGAAGCGCTGGAGGGCGGCGGGGACCTGCGGACGGGCGGCGACGGGCAGCTGCCGTTCGGTGGGTCCGTGCCACCCGGCATCCCGATGGGCGTACGGGAGAAGGCGGGGCCGCCGCTGCCGGCCGGGCTGCCTCCGTTCCCGGCCGGGCCCTCCGATCCGGCGCTGCTGGAGCAGGCGCTGGGCGAGCTGGACCGGATGGTCGGCATGGAGCCGGTGAAGCGCCAGGTGAGGGCGCTTTCGGCCCAGTTGAACATGGCGCGGCTACGGGCCGGCCAGGGCCTCCCGGTCCAGCCGCCGAAACGTCACTTTGTCTTCTCGGGGCCCTCGGGGACGGGCAAGACGACCGTCGCCCGCATCCTGGGGCGGGTCTTCTACGCGCTGGGGCTGCTGGGCGGTGACCACCTGGTGGAGGCGCAGCGGGCGGATCTGGTGGGCGAGTACCTGGGGCAGACGGCGGTGAAGGCCAACGATCTGATCGACTCCGCGCTGGGCGGTGTGCTGTTCGTCGACGAGGCGTACAGCCTGGCCAACTCGGCCTACAGCAAGGGCGACGCGTACGGCGACGAGGCCCTCCAGGTACTGCTGAAGCGCGCCGAGGACAACCGGGACCATCTGGTGGTGATCCTGGCCGGCTACCCGGAGGGGATGGACCGGCTGCTCGCCGCCAACCCGGGGCTGTCCTCCCGCTTCACCACGAGGGTCGACTTCCCCAGCTACCGTCCGCTGGAGCTGACCAGCATCGGGGAGGTGCTGGCCGGGGAGAACGGCGACGCGTGGGACGAGGAGTCCCTGGAGGAGCTGCGGAGCATCAGCGGGCACGTGGTGGATCAGGGGTGGATCGACGAGCTGGGGAACGGGCGGTTCCTGCGGACGCTGTACGAGAAGAGCTGCGCGTACCGGGACCTGAGACTGTCGGGGTACGCGTCGACGCCGACGCGGGACGACCTGGCGACGCTGCGGCTGCCGGACCTGATGCAGGCGTACGGGGAGGTGCTGTCGGGGCGGGGGCCGGTGGGACGGGGGCCGGGCGAGGCTCCGGGGATCTAGGGCGGGAAAGGGCCGGCGGCGCGCGCACCGCCAGCCGCCTTCCGACCGTCGCACGCCGCCGCCGGCCCCCGACCGGCCGCACACCACCACGCCGCCGGCCACCCTCCGCACTCCGCGGGGTCACCGGCCGGCGGGCGGGCCGCCCGTGACCGCCGGCTATCCCGCCAGCGCTTCCGTCCTCGGCTCCGTCTTGGCCTCGGTCCGCGGCCGGGCGAGTGCTGCCCCCGGCGCGGCGGGCGCGGTGTCCCGGTGGGCCGGGTCGCGCACTTCCCCGACCAGCTTTCCCAGGACGTCCTCCAGGGCGACCAGGCCGAGCACCCGTCCCGCCCCGTCCGCCACCTGAGCCAGGTGCGTCGCCGCCCTGCGCATCACCGACAGCGCTTCGTCCAGCGGCAGTTCGGCGCGCAGGGTGGTCATCGGGCGCCACACCTGCTGCGGCACCGCACGGTCGGGCTCGTCCAGGTCGAGGACGTCCTTGACGTGGATGTACCCCATGAAGGCACCCGCGGGCCCCGGCGCGCACACCGGGAAGCGCGAGTAACCGGTGCGCACCGTCAGGTCCTCGATCCGGCGCGGGGTGGCCGAGGGGTCCACCGTAACCAGCCCGGCCCTGTGCAGCAGGACGTCCGTGATGGGGCGGCTGCCCAGTTCCAGGGCGTCCTCCAGACGCTCCTGCTCCCCCGGTTCCAGGAGTCCGGCCTGGCCGGAGTCCTCCACCAGGCGGTTCAGCTGCTCGCTGGTGAAGACGGACTCGACCTCTTCCCTGGGTTCGACGCCGAAGAGCCCGAGCACCTTGCGCGCGCACCAGCCAAGACCCGCCGTGACCGGCCCGCACAGTCGCGCGAAGGCGACCAGGCCGGGGCTGAACCACAGTGCGGTCTTCTCCGGGGCGGCCATCGCCAGGTTCTTCGGCACCATCTCGCCGATGACCAGGTGGAGGAAGACCACGAGGGTGAGCGCTATGGCGTAGCCGAGCGCGTGGCTCAGCCCGTCGGGCACGTGGGCCGCGCGGAACACCGGCTCCAGCAGGTGCGCGACGGTCGGTTCGGCGACCGCGCCCAGTGTCAGCGAGCAGACCGTGATGCCGAACTGGGCCGCCGCCATCATCTGTGGCAGGTGCTCCAGCCCGTGCATGACCCGCTTGGCGCGGGCCGAGCCCCCGGCCGCGAGCGGCTCGATCTGGCTGCGCCGTACGGACACCAGGGCGAATTCGGCGCCGACGAAGAATCCGTTGGCGACTACCAGGAGGAGGGCGAAGAGGAGTTGCAGGGCGCTCATCGGGCCGCCTCCGTGAGCTGCGAGGCGGCCGGTGCGGGGCGGGGCACGGACACGGCCGGCGCTCCCCCGGTGGTGGCGGTGCGGACCAGCCGCACCCGTTCCGCGCGGTAGCGGTCCACCTGCCGTACGGACAGCTTCCAGCCGGGCAGTTCCGCCCGGTCGCCGGGGGCCGGGATCCGGCCGAGCAGGTCGGCCACCAGGCCCGCGACCGTCTCGTACGGTCCTTCGGGGACGTCCAGGCCTATCCGGTGCAGGGTGAGGACCCGGCAGCTGCCGTCGGCCTCCCAGCTGGGGCTGCCGTCCTCGGCGGGGGCGACGGGGAGCAGTTCGGGCCGGCCGGCGCCCTCGGCGTCGTGCTCGTCGCGGACCTCGCCGACGAGTTCTTCGACGATGTCCTCCAGGGTGACGACCCCTGCGGTGCCGCCGTACTCGTCGACGACGACCGCGATCGGCTGTTCGCTGCGCAACCGCTCCAGGAGCGGCTGGACGGGCAGTGTCCCGGGAACCAGCAGCGGCGGCAGCGCGATCCTGCCGACCGGCACCCTCATCCGGTCGTGCGCCGGCACGGCGAGTGCGTCCTTGAGGTGCACCATGCCGACGATCTCGTCGATCCGCTCCCGGTAGACGGGGAAGCGCGAGAGGCCGGTCGCCCGGGTGAGGTTGACGACGTCGGCGGCGGACGCGGAGGACTGCAGCGCGTTGACCTTCACGCGCGGCGTCATGACGTGCTGCGCGGTGAGGTGGCCGAGGGAGAGGGTCCGTACGAAGAGGTCCGCGGTGTCCTGCTCCAGCGTTCCGGCCCGTGCCGAGTGGCGGGCCAGGGAGACCAGTTCGCCGGGGGTGCGGGCGGACGCCAGCTCGTCGGTCGGCTCGACGCCGAGCAGCCGTACGAGCCGGTTGGCCACGTTGTTCAGCAGCGAGATCACCGGGCGCAGTGCGGTGGCGAAGCGGTGCTGCGGGCCGGCCACGAAGCGGGCGACCTGGAGCGGCCTGGAGACGGCCCAGTTCTTCGGCACGAGTTCGCCGATCACCATCTGCACGGCGGAGGCCAGCAGCATGCCGATGACGACGCCGATGCCGGAGACGGCACCGGCCGGTATGCCGGTGGCGGTCAGTGGTCCCTTCAGGAGCGCCGCGAGCGCGGGTTCGGCGAGCATGCCGACGACGAGCGAGGTGAGGGTGATGCCGAGTTGGGTTCCGGAGAGCTGGAACGACAGCTCGCGCAGGGATTTCACGACCTGGCCGGCCCGTTTGTCGCCGTCCGCGGCGGCGCGTTCGGCGTCGGGGCGCTCCACCGTGACGAGACCGAATTCGGCCGCCACGAAGAAGCCGTTGGCGAGGATGAGGAGGAATGCCGCTGCGAGCAGCAGAAGCGGGATGGTCATGCCGCCGCCTCGGGAAGGGAGGGGGCGGCGCAGATACTGCCGGACGATCCGTCCATTGCTGGAGGGAGTCACTCCTTGGGTCGAAGGTACGACCCCGCCGGCCGCAGGGGCCGTGTACGCGGGGCGGGACGCGCTCGGCGTCCCACCTCTCAGAGTAAACAGGACCGCCCGGCGCGGCGGCAGGGGCTTCGCCGGTGAGTGCCCCGGTCGGGCGACGCGGTGCGGGCCGCCCTGGCCCCCCGACGCGGCGCGGATCGCCATGGCCCCCGACGCGGTGCGGGCCGCCGTGGCCCCGGTCGCGCCGTCAGCCGCTGTGCGTGCCGCGTGCCTCGGCGAGCGCACGCAGGGTGCGGGCGTCGCGGATGGCCTTCTCCTTGGCGATGCCGGGCTGGATGCCGAGGGCGGGCAGGCTGGTGCCGTCGCTCAGGTCGAGGAAGACCCAGGCGTCACCGGGGCGCAGGTTGACCTTGACGATCTCGGCCCACTCCAGCCGTCGCTTGCTGGTGAGGTTGACCACGGTGACGCCCGCCTCGTCGGCGACCACCTTGGGGCGGCTGAGGAGGATCAGCACCCCGAACATGAGGGCTCCGGTGAAGACGAAGCTGACCCGCTCCCCGGGACTCAGCGTCTCCAGAAGGAGGCCGACCGCCGAGATCGTCGCGAACATCAGCACGCCTATGGTCAGCAGGACCACCCTGGTGCGGTGCGGCCTGAAGGTGACCGGGAGGGCGGGGAGTTCGGGCTGCGGCACGGCGGACGGCATCCTTCTGCGTACGTACGGGAGAGAGGGAAGGCGGGCGGCCGTCAGAGGCGGCAGGCGTGAATGGCCGTGGTGAGGATGGCGCGCGCGCCCAGGTCGTAGAGGTCGTCCATGATCCGCTGTGCCTCCTTGGCGGCGACCATGGAGCGGACCGCGACCCAGCCCTCGTGGTGGAGGGGGGAGATGGTCGGGGACTCCAGACCGGGGGTCAGCGCGACGGCCTTCTCCAGGTGCTCGACCCGGCAGTCGTAGTCCATCATCACGTACGACCTGGCCACCAGGACGCCCTGGAGGCGGCGCAGGAACTGCTGGACCTTGGGGTCGTCGGCGGGGGCGCCGGTGCGGCGGATGACGACGGCCTCGGACTTCATGATCGGCTCGCCGATCACCTCGAGGCCCGCGTTGCGCAGCGAGGTGCCGGTCTCGACGACGTCCGCGATGATCTGGGCGACGCCCAGCTCGATGGCGGTCTCCACCGCGCCGTCCAGGTGCACGACGGAGGCGTCGATGCCCTCGTCGGCGAGGTGCTTGGCCACGATGCCCTCGTAGGAGGTGGCGACGGTCATGCCGCCGAAGTCCTGGACTCCGGTCGCGGTGCCCGGGCGGGTGGCGTACCGGAACGTCGAGCGGGCGAAGCCGAGCTGGAGGATCTCCTCGGCGTTCGCCCCCGAGTCGAGCAGCAGGTCGCGGCCCGTGATGCCGATGTCCAGCTTGCCGGAGCTGACGTAGATCGCGATGTCGCGGGGGCGGAGGTAGAAGAACTCGACCTCGTTCTCCGGGTCGACCAGGACCAGTTCCTTGGACTCCTTGCGCTGCTGGTAGCCGGCCTCATGGAGCATCGCCGACGCAGGTCCGGAGAGGGAGCCCTTGTTCGGAATGGCGATGCGCAGCATGAGGTCAGCTTCCTTAGTGCAGGAGTGAAAGGGGGAAAAGCGGGGGGGTGTGCTCAGAGGTGGGCGTAGACGTCGTCGAGCGAGATCCCGCGGGCGACCATCATCACCTGGACGTGGTACAGCAGCTGCGAGATCTCCTCGGCGGCGGCTTCCTTGCCCTCGTACTCGGCGGCCATCCAGACTTCGGCGGCCTCCTCGACGACCTTCTTGCCGATGGCATGAACGCCCTTTTCCACCAGCTCGGCGGTGCGGGAGGTGGTGGGGTCGCCGTTGGCGGCCTTGAGCTGGAGCTCGGTGAAGAGCTCTTCGAAAGTCTTGTTGGCCATGATGGTCCTTAGAGTACGGGGTTGCCGTGCGGCACTCAGCGCCAGGGTTCCGCGATGGTGCGCAGTGTGGTCGCGGTGGCCACGGCCGCGGTGACCGCCTCGTGCCCCTTGTCCTCCCGCGAACCCTCCAGGCCTGCCCGGTCCAGGGCCTGCTCCTCGGTGTCCACGGTCAGTACGCCGAAGCCGACCGGGACGCCGGTGTCGACGGAGACCTGGGTGAGGCCCTGGGTGACCCCCTGGCACACGTACTCGAAGTGGGGGGTGCCGCCGCGGATGACGACGCCCAGGGCGACGATCGCGTCGTAGCCGCGGCCCGCGAGGACCTTGGCGACGACGGGCAGCTCGAAGGAGCCGGGGACCCGGAGCAGGGTCGGCTCGTCGATGCCCAGTTCGTGCAGGGCGCGCAGGGCGCCGTCGACCAGACCGTCCATGATCTTTTCGTGCCACTGGGCCGCGATCACCGCCACCCGCAGGTCGTTGCAGTTCTTGACGCTCAGTTCGGGTGCACCCTTGCCGCTCACGCTTGCTCTCTCCTCTAGGTGGGTGTGGGGTTACTTGGTGGGTGTGGAGTTAGTTGGTGGGTGTGGGGTTACTGGTGGGTGTGGGGTTACTGGTGGGTGTGGGGTTGCCAGGTGTGTCTGGAGTTACTGATTGCCGCAGGTGGGGGCGGCCGCGCCGTCCAGCCAGGGCAGGTCGTGGCCCATCCGGTCCCGCTTGGTGCGCAGGTAGCGCAGATTGTGCTCGCCGGCCATGACGGGCATGGCCTCGCGTGCGCTGACGGTGAGGCCGTGCCGTACCAGTGCGGTGATCTTGTCCGGGTTGTTGGTCATCAGACGCAGACTGCGCACGCCGAGGTCGGCGAGGATGCGCGCGCCCGCCGCGTAGTCGCGGGCGTCGGCGGGCAGGCCCAGTTCGAGGTTGGCGTCGAGGGTGTCGGCGCCGCGCTCCTGGAGTTCGTATGCGCGCAGCTTGGACAGCAGACCGATGCCCCGGCCCTCGTGGCCGCGCAGATAGACGACGACGCCGCGTCCTGCCTCGGTGACCCGGCGCATGGAGGCGTCCAGCTGGGGGCCGCAGTCGCAGCGCTGCGAGTGGAAGATGTCGCCCGTGAGGCACTCGGAGTGGACCCGGACCAGGACGTCCTCGCCGTCACCGATCTCGCCGTGGACCAGGGCCACGTGCTCGACGCCGTCGGCGGTGGCCCGGTAGCCGTACGCGGTGAACTCGCCGAGGGAGGTGGGGAGGTGCACCTCGGCCTCGCGGACCACGGTCGGGTCGGGCGCCGGGGACACGGGTGCGGTCTGCGTCTCGGTGGCCAGCCGGTGGGCGACCAGGTCCTCGATGGAGATGATCGTCAGGCCGTGCTTGCGGGCGAAGGGGATCAGCTCGGGCAGCCGCAGCATCACGCCGTCCGCGTCGGCGATCTCCACGATGGCTCCGGCCGGGCGCAGCCCCGCGAGACGGGCCAGGTCGACGGCGGCCTCGGTGTGGCCGTTGCGGGCCAGGACGCCGCCGGCGCGGGCGCGCAGCGGGAAGATGTGGCCGGGGCGGACGAAGTCGCCCGCGGTGCTCTCGCCCGAGGCGAGCAGGCGCAGGGTGACCGCCCGGTCGGAGGCGGAGATGCCGGTGGTCACTCCGTGCGCGGGGCCTGCGTCGACGGACACGGTGAACGCGGTGCGCATCGACTCGGTGTTGTGCTCGACCATCTGCGGCAGCGCGAGCCGCTCCAGCTCCGCGCCCTCCATCGGGGCGCAGATCAGACCGCGGCACTCGCTCATCATGAACGCGACGATCTCGGGGGTGATCTTCTCGGCGGCGACGATCAGGTCGCCCTCGTTCTCCCGGTTCTCGTCGTCGACGACGACGACGGGCCGGCCGGCCGCGATGTCGTCGATCGCCTGCTGGACCGGGTCGAGGACCAGGTCCTGACGGTGGTCCTGCGGGGCGTCGTGCACGAGTGCCTCCGGGGTTGCGTACGGGGTGGGCAGCGGCGCGCCGGCCGGGCCCGCGGGGCGGGGAGGGGCGGTGGTCATGCCGGTGCTCCTTCCAGAGCGGGAGCCGGGGCGGCCGCGCGGGAGCGGAGCCACCAGTCGCGCATGCCCCACAGGACGAGGACGAGGTAGATGACGTACACGAAACCGGAGAAGGCGAGTCCGCTGGTGAAGGCGAGCGGGACGCCGACCAGGTCGACCAGCAGCCAGGCGAACCAGAACTCGACCAGGCCGCGTGCCTGCGCCACCATCGCGGCGAGGGTGCCGACGAAGATGTACGCGTCGGCCCACGGGCTCCAGGACAGCGAGGGGTAGAGGGTGAAGAGCCCGCCGACGGCGAGGGTGCCGAGGGCCGCGCCGCCCAGGAGCAGGCCGCGCTCGCGCCAGGTGGCGAAGCGGACCGCGATCGTTCCGTCCTGCGCCTGCTGCTTGCCGCGCTGCCACTGCCGCCAGCCCCACAGGGCGACGCCGATGACCAGGAGCTGCTTGCCGACACCGCCGCTGAGCTGCACCGACGCATAGGCGGCGACCAGGATCAGGCCGGAGGCGAACTGGGCGGGCCAGGTCCATATGGAGCGCCGCCAGCCCAGTGCGAGGGCGAGCAGACCGATGCTGTTGCCGATCATGTCGGACCACATGATGTGCTGGCCGAAGGCCGTGAAGGCTTCGGAGTTGAGCCAGGCGAGGGAGCTCACTTCACGGTCTCCTTGAGGTCGGCGGGAACGGTGCGGTCGGTGCCGGGGGTGCGGTCGGTGCCGAGCAGGCGTTCGACGTACTTCGCGAGGACGTCCACTTCGAGGTTGACCGGGTCCCCGGCCTGCTTGATGCCGAGGGTGGTCAGCGCGAGGGTGGTGGGGATGAGGCTGATGGTGAAGTAGTCGTCGCCCGCTTCGACCACGGTGAGGCTGACGCCGTCGACCGTGATGGAGCCCTTCTCGACGACGTACCGGGCGAGGCCGTCCGGCAGGGCGACCTTGACGATCTCCCAGTGCGCCGAGGGTGTGCGGTCGACGATGGTGCCGGTGCCGTCGACGTGGCCCTGGACGAGGTGGCCGCCGAGGCGTCCGCCGAGTGCCATGGGGCGTTCCAGGTTGACCCGGGAGCCCGGGGCGAGGGCGCCGAGGCTGGAGCGGTTCAGGGTCTCGGCCATCACGTCCGCGGTGAACTCGCCTTCGGCGGTGTCCACGACGGTCAGGCACACCCCGTTGACCGCGATCGAGTCGCCGTGCTTGGCGTCCTCGGTGACCAGGGGGCCGCGCAGGCGGAAGCGGGAGGAGTCGCCGAGGTTCTCGACGGCGGTGACCTCACCCAGTTCTTCGACGATTCCGGTGAACACGCTCAGCGCTCCTTCGAGGGGACGGCAGTGGGGACAGCGGTGCGGGCGGCGGTGTGAACGGCAGAAGGGACGGCGGTGCGGGCGGCCGTGGGGACGGCGGTGATCCGGAGGTCGGGACCGATACGGACCGTCTCGGTCACCGTCAGTCGCAACGCTTCGGCGAGAGTGCTGATTCCGGCGTCGCCGAGTGCGGCGGGGCCCGCGCCGAGCAGCACGGGAGCGAGGTAGCCGACGACCTTGTCCACGGCGCCCGCCGCCACGAAGGCTCCGGCGAGGGTCGGTCCGCCTTCGAGGAGGACCGAGCGCACTCCGCGGTCGTACAGCTCGCCGAGCAGGGCGGGGATGTCGAGCCCGGTGGCACCGGCGGGCAGGCGTACGGCACGGGCACCCGTCCCGGACTCCGCGGCGTCGTCGGTCTTCAGGCCGGCGGCGGCCTCGGGAAGATGGGTCCGGGCGTCCTGCCCGATCGCGATGAGCGTCGCAGCCGCGTCGTCCAGTACCCGGGCGTCCGGCGCGACGGTGGCGTGGGTGTCGACGACGACGCGCAGCGGCTGGACGGCTCCTTCGATGCCCCGTACCGCCAGGTGCGGGTCGTCGGCCCGCAGCGTGCCGGAGCCGACCACGACCGCGTCCGCCTCGGCGCGCAGCCGGTGGACGTCGGCACGGGACTCGGCCGAGGAGATCCAGCGGCTGCTGCCGTCGGCCGCGGCGATCCGGCCGTCGAGGGTGGCCGCGTACTTCCAGAGCACGTACGGACGATGCAGTCGTACGGAGGTGAGCCAGGCGGCGTTCCCGGCGGCGGCCTCGGCTTCGAGGAGGCCCTGCTCGACTTGGACGCCGGCCGCGCGGAGGGTTTCCGCACCGCCCTCGGCCTGCGGGTTCGGGTCGGCGACGGCGTAGACGACGCGGGTGATCCCGGCGTCGAGGAGGGCTTGGGCGCAGGGGCCGGTGCGACCGGTGTGGTTGCAGGGCTCCAGGGTGACGTACGCGGTGCCGCCCCGGGCCTTCTCCCCCGCGTCGCGCAGGGCGTGCACCTCGGCGTGCGGTCCGCCCGCGCGCTGGTGGTGACCCTCGCCCACGACGGTGCCGGTGGGACCGGTGATCACGCAGCCGACGACCGGGTTGGGGCTGGTGGCGCCGAGTCCGCGTGCGGCGAGCTCGACGGCACGGCGCATGGCCCACGCGTCGGGCGCGTCGTGGGGCACTGGCTGGGCTGCGGCGGATGCCACCGGGTCCTCCTGCCTCTTCGGGCACGGACTCCGGGGCCTGTCGATGACGACAGAGAAAACGGACACGCATCACGGGTGACGACAACGGCGACGCCGTGCCGGAAAAGAGAGGTCTCCCGTGCTTCCGGGAAAAACCCCGCCCGACGGCGGCGTACCGAACGACCTGTGACGGCCCGCCGCGCACTGCCTCCCATCCGGACTTTCACCGTCGGTCCAGGAATTTCACCTGGTCAACCGGTCACTGGAGGTGACCGGGTCGCGGACTGTAACCGCCGGTTCGGAATTACACCGACCCCGGAGTGCGCTGCTGCTGATACAGGCCCAGTGTGCCACGACTGATCGCAGGTGTGACCCACACGTACTTGTGTGCTGACTCACAACACTTGGTCCGGACCTATTGACCGCGCTGGTCTAGTCCTCTTAACGTCTGCGTCACCTCCCAGGAGACGGCCCGACGGTGTGCGCACACCCAGGGCGTGTACGGCCCATCCCCGTTCCGTCGCGTGACGCCCGAGCCTCCACAGGAGGACCAGACGTGCTGTCCCCCACTCGTACACGATCCACCGGCCCCGTTCCGGCACGGTCGGCCCGCTCGGTGCTGCTGGCCGCGGGCACCGCGACCGCCGCACTCGCCGCCCTCCTCGGCGGCGCCCTCACCGCCGGGGCCGCGCCGGCTCCCGACACCCCCGCCGCGGTGGACCACGAGACCTGCCGCCCCGACGGGCTCCACCGGACACCGGGAGTCGCCGTCCCGTACTGCTCGGTCTACGACGCCGACGGCCGCGAGAAGATGGGCGCCGACCACCAGCGCCGCGTCATCGGCTACTTCACCGGCTGGCGCACCGGCAAGGACGGGCTGCCCGCCTACCTGGCCTCCGACATCCCGTGGAACAAGGTCACCCACCTCAACTACGCCTTCGCCCACATCGGCGGGGACAACAAGATCTCCGTGGGCGCCGACGGTGAGAAGAACGCGGCCACCGGCATGACCTGGCCCGGTGTCGCGGGCGCCGAGATGGACCCCGCACTTCCCTACAAGGGCCATTTCAACCTGCTGAACAAGTTCAAGAAGCAGCACCCGGACGTCAAGACCCTCGTGTCGGTGGGCGGCTGGGCCGAGACCGGCGGCTACTTCGGCGAGGACGGCAAGCGCGTCGGCTCCGGCGGCTTCTACACCATGGCCACGCACGCCGACGGCACGGTGAACCAGGCGGGCATCAACACCTTCGCCGACTCGGCCGTCGCCTTCATCAAGAAGTACGGCTTCAACGGCGTCGACATCGACTACGAGTACCCGACGTCGATGAAGGACGCGGGCCATCCGGCCGACTTCGGGATCTCCAACGCCCGGCGCGGCGGCCTGGTCAAGGGCTACGCGGCGCTGATGAAGACCCTGCGCGAGAAGCTCGACACCGCGGGCGCGGCCGACGGCAGGCACTATTTGCTGACCGTCGCGGCCCCCTCGTCCGGGTATCTGCTGCGCGGCATGGAGACCTTCCAGGTCCAGAAGTACCTGGACTACGTCAACATCATGTCCTACGACCTGCACGGCGCCTGGAACGAGCACGTCGGGCCGAACGCCTCCCTCTTCGACAACGGCAAGGACGGCGAACTGGCCGCCGCGAACGTCTACGGCAGCGCCCAGTACGGCGGCATCGGCTATCTGAACACCGACTGGGCCTACCACTACTTCCGCGGCTCGATGCCGGCCGGCCGCATCAACATCGGCCTGCCCTACTACACACGCGGCCACAAGAACGTGCAGGGCGGTACCGACGGACTCTGGGGCAAGGCCTCCGCGGCCACCTGTCCGGCCGGATCCGGCCTGACCAAGTGCGGGGACGGCGCCGTCGGCATCGACAACCTGTGGCACGACAAGGACGACAACGGCCAGGAGTCCCCGGCGGGCTCCAACCCGATGTGGCACGCGAAGAACCTGGAGAAGGGCGTCGTCGGCGACTACGTCTCCAAGTACGGCTTCCCGACCGGCACCAGGCTGACCGGTGCCTACACCCGCAAGTACGACTCGACGCTGGTCGCGCCGTGGCTGTGGAACGCCGAGAAGAAGGTCTTCCTGTCGACGGAGGACGAGCAGTCGGTGGGCGCCAAGGCCGACTACGTGGTGGACCGTGGCATCGGCGGCACGATGATCTGGGAGCTGGCCGGCGACTACGGCTGGAACGCGGCCAAGGGCCAGTACGAGACCGGCTCCACGCTGACCTCGCTGATGTACGACAAGTTCAAGGCGGCGAAGCCGTACGGCGCGGCCGTCTCGAACAAGGCGCTGCCGAAGAAGGCCGTCGACATCGGCGTGGAGTTCGGGGACTTCAAGCTCGGCGACTCCAACTACCCGATCACTCCGAAGGTGAAGATCACCAACCACACGAAGACGACGCTGCCGGGCGGTACGGAGTTCCAGTTCGACTACTCGACCTCGGCCCCGGGCAACGCGTCCGACCAGTCGGGCTTCGGCACCAAGGTGATCAGCAGCGATCACACCGGGAGCAACGCGGGCGGCCTGAAGGGCGACTTCCACCGGGCTTCGCTGAAGCTGCCCGCGTGGCAGACGCTGGCGCCGGGGGCGTCGGTGGAGCTGTCGTTCAACTACTACCTGCCGGTCTCCACGCCCTGGAACTGGACGGTGAACATCGGCGGCACGTCGTACGCGCTCACCGGTGACCTGGCCCGCGGCACCGAGACCGTCGAGCCCGGCACGGGCACGGGTCCCGGACCCGACCCGACCCCGACCCCGACGCCCACGCCCACGCCCACGCCGGGGGCGTGCACCGCGCCCGCCTATGCGGCGGACCGTGCGTACGGCGGCGGTGCCACCGTGTCGCACAAGGCGCACCAGTGGAAGGCCAAGTGGTGGACGCAGGGCGCTGAGCCCGGCACCACCGGCGAATGGGGCGTCTGGCAGGACCTCGGGTCCTGCTGACGTTCCCCCCTGTGCTCGGCCCCGGCTCCCCCGTCCGCACGGGGGGCCGGGGCCGAGTGCTGTGCAATGTGTATGCCGTGCCGGGTGCCGGATGCTCGTGACCGGGTGCCGGATCTCTGCGCCCGCCGCACCGGTGACCGGCCGCCGCGGCTACCGCGCCGGGGCGAAGAGTTCGTCCTGGGCGGCTTCGCGGGCGATCAGCAGCGCCCCGTCGAGCACCGCGCCGCCGCCGAGCTCCCCGGCCCGTACCTCCGTGTGCAGCGGTGACAGCTCCGCGAGCCGGGCCTCGACGCGGGCGGCCAGCGCCGCGCCGCCCGCCTGGCCGATGTCGCCGCCCAGGACGAGGAAGCCGGGGTCCAGAACCGCGACCACGGCCGCCGCCCCCAGGGCGAGGCGTTCCGCGAGGGCGGCCAGGAAGGGTTCGGCCCGCTCGCCGGCCGAGAGGGCGGCGGTGAGGACGGCAGGCGCGTCGGGGCCGGCCGGCAGGCCGTGCGCGGCCGCGAGTTCGCAGACCGCCGTACCTCCGGCCAGGGAGTGGAAACCGCCGTCGCAGCCGGTGGCCGACGGCAGCCCCTTGGCTCCCGGGACGGGCAGAAAGCCGATCTCACCCGCACCGCCGGAGGCTCCCCGGCGCAGCCTGCCGTCCAGGACGACGGCGGCGCCCACCCCCTCGCCCAGCCAGAGCAGGACGAAGGTGTCCTGTCCGCGGGCGGCGCCCAGGCGCTGTTCGGCGACGGCGGCGAGGTTGGTCTCGTTCTCGACCAGGACGGCGGCGGGCAGCCGCTCCTGGAGCACGGCGACGAGCCGAC
The DNA here is from genome assembly GCF_042716745.1 of Streptomyces sp. NPDC058663. NCBI lineage: Bacteria > Bacillati > Actinomycetota > Actinomycetes > Kitasatosporales > Streptomycetaceae > Streptomyces > Streptomyces sp. NPDC058663. The sequence continues at coordinate 22,739 of NZ_JBHXRV010000054.1, read as the reverse complement.
GGTGCCAGGCGGGCAGCCCCGTGCTGTCCCGCAGCTCGCCGGTGGCCGGGTCGATCAGGCCGGGTGCGCCGATGCCGACACTGTGCAGGGTCTGCGCGCCGGCCGCGCGGGCGGTGCGCTCCAGCAGAGCCACGGCCGCGTCCACCGCCGCCTCCGTGGGGACGTCGTCCGCGACGGGCAGGGTCGCCTGGGCGAGGGTGCGGCCCAGAAGGTCGGCGATGCCCACGCCGACGCTGCCGGTCCGGACGTCGAGGGCGGCCAGATACGCGCGCGCGGCGACGATTCCGTAGACCCGTGCATTGGGCCCCCGGCGCTCGGTACCCGTCTCACCGACGACCTCGATCAGGCCCGCCTCCTGGAGGCGCTCCACCAGGTCCGCCACGGAGGGGCGGGAGAGGCCGGTGAGGGACTTGAGCTGGCCCGCGGTCAGCGGACCCTCCTCCTGGAGCAGGTGCAGGGCACGCCGGTCGTTGATGGCGCGGGCGGTGCTCGGAGAGGCGGGCATGGGCCGGATCCTTTCAGATCTATTTATCAGGCAGGCTTCCTGATAGTTTACGGCCCGATACGGATCGACGCGCACGCCCTCACGGCCGCCGGCACCGCCTCAGGACGCCGGGCCACCACGCCACAGGTCGTACGACACAGGACCCCAAGGGGGAGACATGGAATTCGGTACGGAACGGCTGAAGCGGGCGCGGTACGCCGTCGCGGCCGTCTTCTGCGTCCACGGGGCGGTGACCGGCAGCTTCGCCACCCGTGTCCCGTGGATCCAGGACCACGCCTCGATCAGTGCGGGCCAGCTCGGCCTGGCGCTCGCCTTCCCGGCGATCGGCGCCTCCGTCGCGATGCCGCTCGCGGGGTCGATAAGCCACCGCTTCGGTGCGCGCACCGCGCTGCGCGGGCTGCTCGCGCTCTGGACCCTGGCCCTGGTCCTGCCCTCGCTGGCGCCGGACATCTGGACGCTGTGCGCCGTGCTCTTCGTGTACGGGGCGACGGCCGGCATGTCGGACGTGGCGATGAACGCGCTCGGCGTCGAGGTGGAGAACCGGCTCGGCAAATCGATCATGTCCGGGCTGCACGGCATGTGGAGCGTGGGCGCCCTGATCGGTTCGGCGGGCGGCACGCTCGCCGCGCACCTGGGCAGCGATGCCCGGCTGCACCACCTGCTCGCGGCCCTCGTCCTGACCGCGCTCGGCCTGGTCGCCTGCCAGGGCGTACTGGACCTGCGCAGCGCCCCGGAGGCGGAGGCTCCGCCGCGTTTCACGCTGCCGCCGAAGTCTGCGCTGGTCATCGGCGCGGTGGGCTTCTGCGCGGTGTTCGCCGAGGGGGCCAGCCTGGACTGGTCGGCGGTCTATCTGCGGGATGTGCTGCACACCGATCCGGGCCTGGCGGCGGCGTCCACCACGGCGTTCGCCCTGACCATGGCGGTGGCGAGGCTGGCGGGCGACAGGGTGGTGGACCGGTTCGGCCCGGTGCCGACGGTGCGGGTGGGCGGCGTGGCCGCCACCGCCGGCGGACTGCTGGTCGTCCTCGCGCCGAACGTGCCGCTGGCGCTGGCCGGGTTCGCCCTGCTGGGGCTGGGGGTGGCGGTCGTCGTTCCGCTGGCCTTCGCGGCGGCCGGGCGCAGCGGACCCCATCCCAGCCAGGCCATCGCGGGTGTCGCCACGATCACGTACACCTCGGGCCTGATCGCGCCCTCGGCGATCGGCGCGGTGGCGGACGCGACGTCGCTGGTGGTGTCGTTCGCTCTGGTGACGGTGCTGGCGTTCGGGCTGGTGGTGGGTGCTCAGGTACTGCGCGGGGCGGGCCGCCAGGCGGCTCCGGCAGCCGGGGCCACGACGCAGCCCACTCGGAAGTGATCATCCCTTTTCAGCCATAGCATTTGCTTCGATCGAAAACGGTCGTCTTTGGATCAGAAGCACAGCTGAACGGGAGTACCCATGGGCCTCGGTGTCCGCTGGACCTTGCACGGTGACGGGCGCACTCCGGCGCCCGGAGCCGTCGTCCGCCCCGACGAGCGGCTGTCCTGGCCGCGCACGGCGGGGCTGGGTGCACAGCATGTGGTGGCCATGTTCGGGGCGAGCTTCGTCGCGCCCGTCCTGATGGGTCTCGACCCGAACCTGGCCATCATGATGTCGGGCGTCGCGACCGTCATCTTCCTGCTTGCCACCAAGGGCAGGGTGCCCAGCTATCTGGGCTGCTCGCTGTCCTTCGTGGGTGTGGCGGCGGCGATCCGGGCGAGCGGCGGGGACAGCGGCACGGTCACCGGTGCGGTGTTCGTGGTCGGGGCGGCGCTGTTCCTGTCGGGTCTGGCCGTGCGGCGGTTCGGTGCGCGGATCATCCATGCGGCGATGCCGCCGGTGGTGACCGGCGCCGTCGTGATGCTGATCGGCTTCAACCTGGCGCCCGTCACGGCCTCGACGTACTGGCCGCAGGACCAGTGGACGGCGCTGCTGGTGATGCTGTTCACCGGATTGGCCGTGGTGGCCCTGCGCGGATTCCTCTCCCGCATCGCGATCTTCCTCGGCCTGATCTTCGGTTACGGCATCTCCTGGGTCTTCGACCTCGTCTTCGGGAAGATCAACTCCTCGGTGGGCGGCGGGCCGGCCGCCGAGCACTGGCGACTGGACCTCTCGGGCGTCGCGAAGGCGGACTGGATCGGTCTGCCGTCCTTCCACGCGCCGAGCTTCGAGTGGTCGGCGATCCTGGTCGCCCTGCCGGTCGTGATCGCGCTGATCGCCGAGAACGCGGGCCATGTGAAGGCCGTCGGCGAGATGACCGGCGACAACCTCGACGACAAGCTCGGCACCGCGATCGCCGCGGACGGCGCGGCCTCGATGCTGTCGACCGCGGTGGGCGGACCGCCCAACACGACGTACTCCGAGAACATCGGCGTGATGGCGGCGACCCGGGTCTACTCCACGGCCGCGTACTGGGCCGCCGCCTGCTTCGCGCTGCTCTTCGGTCTCTGCCCCAAGTTCGGGGCGGTCGTGGCGGCCATCCCCGGTGGGGTGCTCGGCGGTATCACCGTCATCCTGTACGGCATGATCGGGCTGCTCGGCGCCCAGATCTGGATCAACGCCGAGGTCGATCTGCGCAATCCGCTGAACCTGGTGCCGGCCGCGGCGGGCATCATCATCGGTGTGGGCGGCGTCAGCCTGAAGTTCACGGACAGCTTCGAGCTGAGCGGGATCGCGCTGGGCACGATCGTGGTGATCACCGGATACCACGTGCTGAGGGCACTGGCCCCCGCGCACATGAAGTCCCCGTCCCCGGAGCGGGAGCCGCTGCTGGACGCGGGGACGTCCTCGTACGACGTGTCCGACGACCACCCGGCGGGCACGCCGAAGCCCTGACGGGAGCGCTGCGGGGCCCGGCCGGCAGCCGGTCCTGGCCCCGCGTCCGTCAACCGCTCGCCAGCTCCACCGCGTAGTCCGGGGTGAAGCTGCCTGCCGCGCCCTTGCACCCGTCGGACTCGCCGGGCAGTTTGACCCACAGATAGGCGTCGATGCGGGACTCGCCGGTGCTCGTCGTCGGCGGGCGGCCCAGCGCCCGGCCCGAGGGGTCGCACCACTGTCCCGCCGCGGGCGCGCCGTTGCCGTTGCGGCTGGTGTCGATCACCGCGCCCAGCGAGGAAGGCCCGCCGAGTGCGGAGAGCACCCGGCGCGCGTAGGCGACCTCGTCCGCGGTGCGGTGGAAGTTCGACACGTTGGTGAAGATGCCGTCGCTGCTGGTCGTGGCGTTGGCCTGGCGGAGGTAGCCCGCCATCTTGGAGGCGGCGTGCCAACCGGAGTGACCGGCGTCGAAATAGACGCGGGCCTTCGGGTTCGCGGCGTGGATGGCTTTGCCTGCCCGGGACAGCGCGGCGAAGCGGTTGGCCCGCTGGCCGTCGTCGAGGCAGTCGGTCTGGGCGATCGAGTCGGGCTCCAGGATCACGACGGCCTCGCCGCTGCCGAGCCCGGCCGCGAACTTCTTTATCCAGCTGTCGTACGAGCCGAAGTCCGGGGCACCGCCCTGGGAGGCGCCCCCGCAGTCCCGCTCGGGGATCGCGTACGGCACGACGACGGGCACCCGGCCCGCGGCGGCCGCTCCGGCGGTCACGGCCCGGACCCGGCTGGTGATGGTGGCCGGGTTGTACTCGGCGAACCACACGGCGGCCGGCTGGGCGGCGATCCGCGACTGGATCAGAGCATGGCGTGGGTCGCCCCGGTTCGCCCGTACCCAGTCGAGGACCTGGGACTGCGGGTGCAGGTAGAGGTTGCCGGAGACCGGCGCGCTGCTGCGGCTCTTGGGCGGCGCGGGCTTCTGCGTCTTCGGCGGGGTCTTCTTCTTGGGCGCCGGCTTCTTCGTCGCGGTGGCGGACGGCGAAGGAGAGGCGGTGGTCGCCGTCGGGCTGGGCACCGCGGGAAGCGGCGGCACGACGGGCGCCCTGGTGATGTCGGGGCCGGCGGTGGTGCGTTCCCGCTCCTCGCCGGAGGTCGCGGAGACCACGCCGGTGACCGTGCCGACGGCCACCACGGCCGAAGCGACCACGGCCATCGCGCCGCGCAGGGCGGCACCGTTCACCCGCTTGTCCCCTCTGCGGGAGCCGCCGCCCGGTGTCCGGGCCCGCCGCGACGCACGTCCGGAGGCCGCGGCGGCGCCGCTGTCCGCACCGGCCGGCTGCTCCGGGCCGCCGGCGACCGCGCCCGTGTGCCCGGCGACTGTCCCCTCACTGTCACCACGTCTGCCTCGGACGCGGTCCTTGCGGCGTTGGCCTCGTATGCCTGACACCGTGTTCCTCCCCCCTTTCCCCCGGGTTCCGGGGGTTCGCGTTCCCTCGTTCTGGGGAAGCCCCGGCCCGGCTGCGTCGCCCAAAGCCTAGGGCTGGGACGCTGCCCCCATGGCACAGATCGAGCACTTCGCAGTGCAAAGGGACCGTACACGGCTCTCCGCACTGCTCACTCAGCCGCCGGGTGTGCGCTCCGTGGTGGAACGGATGCGCACGGTCCGCGCGGAGATGCCGCCCGGCGACGGGGTCGCGGTGTTCCACCGGATCTATTCGACGGTGACCGAGGAGATCGGCCGGCGGCTCGACGGAGGCCGGTTTCCCGATCCCCACGCCGCGGCCACCCTGGGTGTGCTCTTCGCGGAACGTTATCTCGCGGCCGTCGACGCCGCTGCCGCGGGGCGCTGTACGCCGGCCTGCTGGCGCCCGCTGTTCCAGTACCGGCACCACCCGGGGATCCGGCCGCTGCAGTTCGCGCTCGCCGGGATCAACGCGCACATCGGGCACGATCTGGCCCTCGCGGTGGTCGACACCTGTGCGGCACTGGAGTGCGGGCCGGGCGAGCTGGAGGCGGAGTTCGAGCGGGTCGGCGAGACCCTGGTGGCGCTGGAGGAGCGGATCCGCGAGGACCTGATGCCGGGCCCCGATCTGCTCCAGATCGCCGATCCGCTGACGCACCTGGTGGGGACGTGGAGCCTGGAGCGGGCCAGGGACGCCGCCTGGTCGGCGGCCAGGGTGCTCTGGGGGCTGCGCGAACTCCCGGAACTGGCACGGGAGTTCGCGGAGCGGATGGACTCGGGGGTGGGCCTGGTGGGCCGGTGTCTGCTGACCCCCCTGCGCTGAGCCGGCTCCCGCACGCGGAGCCGGCTCCACCGAGCCGCTTTCCCGGAGAGGGTCAGTCCTCCGGGAGCTCCACCGGTGCGATCTCGTCGTACACGTCGCCCGGGCCCGGGTTGCTGCTGTCGGTGGTGCCGCCGAAGTGGTGCATGACGCCCCACACCGCGTTGAGCGCGGTCTGCACCGCGCCCTCGGCCCAGCCCGCCGTCCAGGAGATGTCGTCGCCCGCGAGGAAGATGCCGCGCTTGTCCTCGGGCAGGCCGTCCTGCATGAAGTGGGTGAACAGACGGCGCTGGTAGCGGTAGTGACCGGGCAGGTTGGCCTTGAAGGCGCCCATGAAGTAGGGCTCGTTCTCCCAGGACACGGTCACCGGGTTGCCGATGATGTGCTTCCGGATGTCGACCTTCGGGTAGATCTCGCCGAGCGACTTGAGCATGACCTCCATCCGCTCGTTCGCGGACAGCGGCAGCCACTTCAGGCTGTCGTCGCACCAGGTGTACGAGAGGCAGATGACGGCGGGCTTGTCGGGGCCCTCGTCCAGGAGGTACGTACCGCGCGTCATGCGGTCGGTGAGCGTCATGGACATCACGTCCCGCCCGGTCTCCTCGTCCTTGTCCAGCCAGAAGGGCCGGTCCACGGGCACGAAGAGCTTGGAGGACTCCATGTAGTGGGTCCGCTCCATCGCCGTCCAGTGGTCGATGGGGAACAGCGAGTCGTCGCAGGAGATCTTCGACAGCAGCAGCCAGGACTGGGCGGTGAAGATCGCCGCCCGGTAGCTGCGGATGTCGCCGGAGGCGTCGGTGACCGTGATGCCGTTTCCGGCCGTACGGTGCAGCCGGGTGACGGCGGGCTTGGGGTCGCCGCCGTGCAGCGTGGCCAGCGAGGTGCCCTGCGCCCAGTGGACGATCTTCTCGGGCGCGCGCTCCCACAGCCGGACGGGGAGCTGCTGGCTCCCGCCGACGATGCCGCGGTGGTGGTCGTCGGCCTCGGTGTAGACGACGCGCAGGATCTCCAGGATGGAGTTGGGGAAGTCGGTGTCCCAGCCGCCCGTGCCGAAGCCGACCTGGCCGAAGATCTCGCGGTGCCGGAAGGACTTGAAGGCCTCGGACTCGCAGAGGAAGCCGTAGAAGGTCTGGTTGTCGAGCTTCTCGACCAGCTTGGCCCAGATCTCGCGGATGCGCGGGACGTCGCGCTCACGCATGGCCTGGTTCATGTCGGAGAAGTCGGCACCCTCCTCCAGGCACGCGCCCCACGCGGCGGCGACGTCGCGGTAGACCTGCGGAAGGTCGTCGACGGTGACCGCGTAGTGCGACTCGCCCTTGAGGTCGACGACCGTCGAGGGGGTCTCGGGGGCGAGCGGGTTGGGGAACGGCCGGGTCTGGAGTCCGACCAGGTCGATGTAGTGCTGGAGCGCGGTCGAGGACGGGGGGAAGCGCATCGCGCCCATCTCCGCGGTGAGCCCCTCCGTCTCCGGGCCTTCGAATCCGACCGTCCGCAGCCGGCCGCCTATCTGGTCCGCCTCGTAGACGACGGGCTTCAGGCCCATCTTCATCAGCTCGTAGGCCGCCACGATGCCGGAGAGCCCGCCACCGATGACCGCGACCTCACTGCCGTGCGCGGTCGCCGGTATCTGGCCGAGGCCGGCCGGGTGGGCCAGGAAGTCGTCGTACGCGTACGGGAAGTCCGGGCCGAACATGGTGATCGGCGGCTGCGCGTCGGTGTGCTGGACGGCGGTGGGCACCGTGGACGTCATGGGGTACGGACTCCTTGCGGGACGGAACAGGGGAAGAGAAGAAGGGGGGCGGGCCCGGCCGCGGGCGCCGCTGCGGGGCCGGTCAGACCAGCGAGTCGTAGAGGCCGGGGCGGCGGTCGCGCAGGTAGGGGTTGTTTTCCCGGGAGGCGCTCAGCAGGGCGGGGTCCACCTCGCCGACGAGGAGTTCCTCACCGATCCCGGCCCGGGCCCTGGTGGCTCCGTCGGGGCTCGCCAGGCAGCTCAGTCCGACGAAGTCGAACTCGCCCTCGGGGCCCGTCCGGTTGACGTACGCGAGGTACATCTGGCTCTCGAAGGCGCGCACGGGGACGACCGACTCGGCGACGAACTGGAAGGGGTGCATCTGGGCGGTGGGCACCAGGAGGAGGTCGGTGCCCGCGAGGGCGTGGGCGCGGACGTTCTCCGGGAACTCCACGTCGTAGCAGATCATCAGGCCGACCCGCAGGCCGCCGAAATCGACCTGGACGACGGCCTGCCGGCCGGGCTCGAAGACCTCCCGCTCGAAGCCGCCGAAGAGGTGGGTCTTGCGGTAGTTGGCCAGCCGGGTGCCGGTGGCGTCGATCAGCTGGACGGAGTTGAAGACCTGGGTGCCCTCGCGCTCGGGGTAGCCGTAGACGATGCCGAGCCCGTGCCGTGCCGCGATGTCGGCGACCGCGTCGGCGCAGTCCCCGTCGGCGCTCTCGGCGAGCCGGTGGACGTCGTCGCCGATGGCGTACCCCGTCAGGAACATCTCCGACGTGACCAGCAGGGCGGCCCCGGCCGCGGCGGCCCGGCGGGCGGCCTCGTCGAGGACCTCCAGGTTCGCGGCCACGGAGCCGGGCCGCCCGGAGCTCTGGAGCAGGGCGAGGCGCAGCGGCTGCGCGGACGGGGACGACGGCATGGCGGACCTCGGGCGGGTGGGGAGGGTGGGGTGGGAAGACGTATTGACGGTACGGTCCGGTACTTGTCCGGGACAAGGCGCGAGCGTTGCGGACCGACCGTTGATCCATTGCGCGAAAGGGCGGCGCGGCGGCGATTCGTTGCGTGCGGGTCGGTGCGGTCGGGCCCGTTGTTGCGTACGCGACGACGAAGGTGACGCCCGCCACGTCCGGGCCGGGCGGGCGGGCCGGTCACGGCGACGGGACAAGAGCGGGCCGGTCGCGGCGACGGGACGGGACGGGTCAGCCGTGGCGGCCGGACCGGGCGGGTGGGCCGGCCGGGGCGTCCGGGTCAGGCGGGTGAGCCCGACGAGAAGCGGCGCAGCAGCGGCGACAGCACCAGGACCGACTTGGTCCGCTCCACGAACGGCTCCCCGGCGATCCGCTCCAGCACCCGCTCGAAGTGCCTCATGTCGGACGCGAAGACCTGGACGATCGCGTCCGCCTCACCGGTCACGGTGGAGGCGGACGCGATCTCGGGGTACCGCTCCAGCCCGCGGTTGATGGCCTCCGGCGACGTGTTGCGCCGGCAGTAGATCTCGATGAACCCCTCGGTCTCCCAGCCCAGGGCCGCCGGGTCCACCCGTACGGTGAACCCGGTGATGGCGCCTTCGGCCCGCAGCCTGTCCACCCGGCGTTTCACCGCGGGGGCGGACAGGCCGACCAGGGATCCGATGTCGGCGTACGAGCGGCGGGCGTCCTCCGCCAGGGCATGGACGATGCGCTCGTCGAGATCGTTCAGTCGCACTGCGGGTGGATCACATTTCTACGCGTTTGCGGAAACCTTCTCCGGCCCGCCCTTCGCCAGCCGCGAGTGACGAATGCCGTATCCGAAGTAGAACACGAGACCCACTGCCATCCAGATTCCGAACACGATCCAGGTCTCCGTGCCCAGCCCGAACATGTTGTAGACGCAGAAGGCGAAGCCCAGGATCGGGAAGAGCGGCCCGAGCGGCACCCGGAAGGTGCGGTTCATGTCCGGCTGGGTGCGGCGCAGAATGACGACGGCGATGTTGACCAGGGCGAACGCGAAGAGCGTGCCGATGCTGGTGGCGTCGACGAGCTTGCCGAGCGGGATCGCGGAGGCGAGCACGCCGCAGAACAGCGACACGATGACCGTGTTGATCCGCGGCGTGTGGGTGCGCGGGCTGACCTTGGAGAAGACCTTGGGCACCAGGCCGTCGCGGGACATCGCGAACAGGACCCGGGTCTGGCCGTACAGCACGGTCAGCACGACGCTGGCGATGGCGATGACGGCGCCGGCCGCGAGCAGGGTGCCCCAGAAGGCCTGGCCGGTGACGTCCTTCATGATGCCGGCGAGCGCGGCCTCCGAGCCCTCGAAGCCCTCCCAGTTGCGCGCGCCCACGGCGACGGCCGCGACCAGCACGTACAGGACGGTGACGATGAGCAGCGAGAGCATGATCGCGCGCGGCAGGTCGCGCTGCGGGTTCTTCGCCTCCTCGCCGGCCGTGGAGGCGGCGTCGAAGCCGATGTAGGAGAAGAACAGCGAGGCACCGGCGGCGCTGACGCCCGTGATGCCGAGCGGCATGAAGTCCTCGTAGTTGCCGGACTTGAAGCCGAGGAAGCCGATCACGCAGAAGAGCAGCAGGGCGCCGATCTTCACCGCGACCATGATCGTGTTGGCGCGCGCGGACTCGCGCGCTCCGCCGAGCAGGAAGGCCATGGCGAGCAGCACCACTATGAGGGCCGGCAGGTTGAAGATCCCGCCGTCGCCGGGCGCCGCGGAGAGCACGTCGGGGATGGTGACGCCGATCGTCCCGTCCAGGAACTCGTTGAGGTACTCGCTCCAGCCGACGGCGACCGCCGCCACCGAGACGCCGTACTCCAGCACCAGGCACCAGCCGCAGACCCAGGCGACCAGTTCACCCATCGTTGCGTACGCATACGAGTAGGAGGAACCGGAGACCGGGATGCTGCCCGCGAGTTCCGCGTACGAGAGGGCCGAGAAGAGGGCCGTGAGGCCGGCTATCACGAACGAGATCGTGACGGCGGGGCCCGCCTTGGGGACGGCTTCGCCGAGGACGACGAAAATACCGGTGCCGAGGGTGGCACCGATGCTGATCATGGTCAGCTGCCACATCGAGAGCGAGCGCTTGAGCGAGCCACCCTCACCCTGACCACCCTCGTTGACCAGCTGGTCCACCGGCTTGCGGCGCATCAGCGGGGATCCGGTGCGGGACTTGGAGGGGGACGGGGGAACGGCGGGTGGCGCTGCGCCTTGATCCAACACGGGGGTGGCTCCTTCTGGCTGCCTGGGCGGGCGGCGGTGACCACGGCGGGCCCCGGTCGCGCAGGCATGACGAAGCAGCCGGAGCCCGGAACCGCCGAGCAGGCGGTCCCCGCCACTCCACGTACAGCGGTGAAGCCTATGAGGCGGGAGTTCCCGACCGTAATGCAGCAACCTTGCGCATTGCCGGATGATCATTGCGCACAATCGTCCGCGATGGCTTTTTCTTGCGCCCCAGCTTTCGATTTCCCTTTTGTCCGGTACGTCGGCACGGTGGTGCGACCGCGTCCACTGCTGCCGTGCGACGGCGGCGCGGCCGGGTTTACTGCCGCCGCGCGACGGCGGTGCGACCGGGCTCACCACTGTCGCGCTCATGCCCGCCCCTCGGTGCGGGCAGGGTGTCAGGAGCGGTCCCGGTGGGGCCGGACCGAATAGTCCCGGTGCGGCCGGACCGAAAAGGGGAGGCGTCGATGACCTGGCTGGATCCCGGGCCCTTCCTGCGCGGAGTGGCCTGGCGCGACGACGGCGGGCGGCCGGTGCGGGCGGACCCCGGTGACCTGGACCGGCTGCCGTGGGACGTGCTGGAGCGCGCCCGGGTGCCGGTGGGGGTGCGGCTGGAGTTCCTCGCGTACGGGGCGGACGCCGTGGAGCTGCGCTACCGCGCGGAGCCGGGTGACGTACCGCACGCGTTCGGGCTCTGGGCGGACGGCCTGGAGCAGGGCGAGGTGCTGGCCGAGCCCGCCGCCGAGTCGGTGGTGCGGCTCGAACTCCCGCCCCGCCGCGGCCCGTTCACTATCCACCCGCCCGACTCGCAGTCACCTCACTTCCTCGGGATACGGGCGGTCGGCGGGCGCATCGCCCCGGCCCCTGCCCGCCCGCGCTGGCTGGTGCACGGCGACTCGATCACCGAGGGGTGGTGGTCGACCCGGCCTGCGCACGCCTGGCCCGCCGCGGCCGGACGGCTGCTGGACCTGGACACCGTCAATCTCGGCCACGCGGGCGCCGGACGCGGGGAGCTGGCCGTCGCCGCGCAGCTGGCCGCCGCCCCCGCCGACGTCCTCACCCTCGCCTTCGGCACCAACTGCTGGGGAAGCACCCCCTTCACCCCTCCCCTGCTGGCCGAGACCGTGCGGGCCTTCCTCGCCCTCGTACGCCAGGGCCATCCGCGCACTCCGCTCCTGGTCGTCTCCCCCGTGCTGCGCCCGGCCGCCGAGCACACCCCGAACACGCTCGGTGCGACACTGGCCGGTCTGCGGGAGGCACTGGAGGGCGTGGTCTGCGAACGGATCGCCGCGGGGGACGACCGGCTGGCCCTGCTGCCGGGGTACGGGCTGCTCGGCCCCGAACACCTCCCGGACGGTCTGCACCCCGACGACGCCGGCCACGCGGTGCTCGCGCAGGCGGTGGCGACGGCACTGGGGAAACTGCTGGAGTGAATGGGACGCGTGGGTCGGGGTAGCCGCGGCGAGGCGGGCTGTGCCGCCCGGCAAGTGAATGCCGACAGCGAGAGGTGTGTGTGAGTACCAGCGAGACAACCGTGCGGGACAGGCTTCTGGACGTCCTGAAGGAACGGGAACAGGAGATCGCGGACCGCTGGGTGCGCATCCAGCTGGAGCGGTCACCGCTCGGCGCCGACATGAACGAGTTCGAGCTGCGCGAGGAGGCGGACATGCTGATCTCCGCGCTCGGCGCCGGACTCGCCAGCGGCGTGCCCGTGGAGCGGCTGGTGGCCTCCCAGCACGACCTGCGCAGGACGGTCATAGAACTGTCGCTGCGCAGGGCGCGTGCGGGCGCGACACCGACGGCCACCTCGCTCGCGGTGCTCTCCCTCAAGGAAGCACTGCTGGAGGCGATGCAGCACACCACCCGCGACGCGGCCGAGCTGTTCTCCGCCGCGGTGCTGGTGAACCGGCTCCTCGACGCGGCGGGCGCACTGTCCTTCGAGACGTACGTCGAAGGGCGCGAGGAGATCATCCAGCGGCAGTCGCGGCAGCTGATGGAGCTCTCCACACCGGTGGTGCGGCTGTGGCACCACGTACTGGCGGTGCCACTGATCGGCACGCTGGACACGGCGCGCACCCAGGTGGTCATGGAGAACGTGCTCCAGGCCATCCAGGACCACGAGGCGAAGATCGCGATCATCGACATCACCGGTGTCCCCGCCGTCGACACCGCCGTCGCCCAGCACCTGATGCACACGGTCAACGCGGTACGGCTGATGGGTGCGGACTGCGTGATCTCCGGGATCAGGCCGCCCATCGCGCAGACCATCGCCCAGCTCGGCATCGACCTGTCCACGATCCTCACCCGGGCGACCCTGGCCGACGCGCTGGCCGCCGCCGTGCGCCTCACCGACCAGCCCTCGGTCTCCGGCTCCTACGCCCCGGCGGGCCCATGACCACGCTCATGAACGGCGTGCCCGGCACGCCGCCGGTCCCCCAGCCGGGCGGAGTGCCGGTCCTGCGGCTCGGCGACGTGCTGGTGACCGGCCTGCTGAACGAGCTGGACGACAAGGCCGCGGTGGCCTTCACCGACGAGCTGACGAACCGGATCGTGAGCGACGCGGCACGCGGCGTGCTGATCGACATCTCCCGGCTGGAGGTCATCGACTCGTTCGTGGCCCGCACCCTGATGGAGCTCACCACCATGGCGCGGCTGCTGGGTGCCCGGGTGATCGTGGCGGGCATGCGGCCCGCCGTGGCGATCACCCTGGTCGAACTCGGGCTGCGGCTGACCGGGGTGGAAACGGCCCTCAACGCGGAACAGGGCCTGGTCGCGCTGGGCTGGCACCGGATGCCCCAGCCCTCCGTGGAGGCCCCCCGTGACTCTCTACGATGAACAGCTCGCGACCGGCGCCGCCATCGCCCCGCCACGCAGCCCGGACCGCCGCCCCGGCCCCGCGACGTACCCCGTCGCCACCGAGGAGGACCTGCTGACGGTCCGGCACGCGGTGCGGGCGGCCACCGTCGAGGCCGGCTTCGGCCTGGTCGACCAGACCCGGATCGTCACCGCCGCCAGCGAACTGGCCCGCAACGCCTACATCCACGGCGGTGGCGGCACCCTGGCCATCGAGCAGCTCCAGCAGAGCGGCAGGCGCGGGCTGCGGCTGACCGTCCGCGACCAGGGACCCGGCATCGCGGACCTGGAGACGGCGCTGACGGACGGCTTCACCACCGGGGCCGGGCTCGGCCACGGTCTGGGCGGGGCACAGCGGCTGATGCACGAGTTCTCGGTGCGCAGCACCACGGGCGAGGGCACCACCGTCGTCGCCACGCGGTGGAACGGGCGCTGATGCCCCTTCCGGAACCCGCGCGCGGTACGCCCGGCCGTGAGGACAGCGGCAGGGGCGGCCCCCGGGCTGCCGCGCCCGCCGACGGGCCCGGCCCCGTGGGGCCGCCCGTTTCCGCCCGGGTCCGCATCGACCACTACAGTGCGGTCCACCTCGCCGCGGCCACCGCCCGGCGGATCGCCCTCGACAGCGCGCTGCCGGGGGCCCTGCCGGACCGGGCCGCCGTCCTGGCCAGCGAGCTGGCGAGCAACATCGCCAAGCACGCGCGGGAGGGCTCGGTGTTCGTCCAGCCGCTGCCGCTGCGCGCCGGCGTGGAGATCCTGGCCGCCGACCGCGGCCCCGGCATCCCCGACCTCGGCGCCGCCCTCACCGACGGCTGGACCACCACGGGCACCCTCGGCTCGGGGCTCGGCGCGGTCCGCAGGATCGCCTCCGAGTTCACCCTCCGCACAAGGCCGGGCACCGGCACTCTGATCTGTGCCCGGGTCACCGCCCCCGGCGCCCCGCCCGCCCCCGGCCCCGATCTGGCCGCCCTCTGTCTGCCGCTGGAGAGCGAGGACAGCTGTGGCGACGGCTGGGCGGCCGCCGATACGGAGCAGGGGCAGCGCACCGTCGTGGTGGTGGACGGCCTCGGGCACGGCCCGTCGGCCGCGGAGGCCGCCGACGCGGCGCTGCGGGCGTTCCGCCGGGATCCCGCACTGCCGCTGCCCGCCCTGATGTCCCTGCTGCACAAGGCTCTGCGCAACACCCGGGGAGCCGCGGTGGGGCTGCTGCGGCTGCGCCCCGACGGGGACGCCGACCACTGCTCGGTCGGCAACGTCCGTACCCAGGCCGTCGGTTACGACCGCGTGCACTCCCGGCTCACCGGACAGCCCGGGGTGGTCGGCTGGAACATGCCGCAGCCCCGCGTGCAGCGCATCCGCGTACCCGCTCGCGCGACGCTGGTGGTGCACAGCGACGGCATCGACTCCCGCTGGACGCACGACCCTTCGCCGTTCCTGCTCCGGCTGCCGCCGCCACTGCTGGCCGCCTCGCTGGCCCACGACTTCCGGCGCAGCAGGGACGACGCGACCGTGGTGGTCACCGGCGCCTGCGCTGCGCCGTCGTCCGACCTGCCCCCGGTGGGTCCGCGGGGTACCCCGAAGAGAGACTCATGATCCCCCACAGTTCCACCCATCACTCCTTGCCCGGGTTGCGCGCCGCCCTGCGGCGTATGGCGCACCAGTTGCGGCTGCCGGTCGAGCTGCGTGCCCGGCTGGCGCTGGCGGTGGCCCAGGTGGCCGCCGGTGAGCTGGGCGCGGGCCGGTCGGTTTCGCTGCACGTGTGCCGGGAGGCCGACGTGGAGAGCGGTCGCAGCGCTCTGACGGTGCGGCTGCGCACCCCGCTCGCTCCGCGCCCGCCCTCGCTGAAGGACCTCCCGCTGCCCGCCCACCGGATGCCGGGGGCGGCGGCGGTGTGGCGGCTGCCGCTGCCCCAGGACCCGGCGTACGAGGGCCCTCGGGGTGCTCGCGGCGGGGACGCACCCGGCGTCTGCGACCTCCTGGAGGAGGAGCTGCGTGCCGCGGTCGCCCGTGCCGACGCGCTGGCCGGCGACCACCAGCGGCTCAAGGACGAACTGGCCGAGACCAACAGCGGTGTGCTGGCCCTGTACGTACAGCTGGAGGAGCGGGACGAGCAGCTGAGACGGGCGCACGGCCAGATGCTGCGCGAGCTGGAGGACGCCCTGCGCCCGCCGCCGGTGCGGGTGCCTGGTCTGGAGATGGCGGTGCACTACGAGCCGGCCGGGACCGACGCGCCCACCGGCGGCGACCTCTACGACTGGTTCCTGCTGCCCGACGGCCGGGTGCACATCACGCTGGTGGACGCGCTGGGGCACGGCGTCACCAGTACCCGCAGCGCCCTCAACGTCACCCACGCCGTACGGACCCTGGCTCTCGAAGGCCATCCGCTGGACTCGATCATCGAGCGCACCGACGAGATCCTGCTGCCCCTGGACCGCGAGCTGATGGCGACCGTCCTGCTGGCGCGGATCGATCCGGTGGGGGGCGGCCTGAAGCTGGCGAACGGCTCCCACCCGCCGGCCCTGGTGGTGCGCGAGGACGGCAGCACGGAGTTCCTCGAAGTGCGCGGCCGAGGCATCGGCTACCCGCTGCCGGGCAGCGAGCGCCTGCTGTACGACGAACTGGCGCCGGGCGATCTGCTGGTGCTGTACACCGACGGGCTGACCGAGAGCCGGAGGGACCCCCGGGAGGGCGAGCAGCGGCTCGAGGAGGCGGCCGCCCGCCATCGGCATCTGCCGATAGACAAGATCCCCGGCGCCATCGCCGCGGACATGCACACCGTGATCCTGCACCCGGACGACACGGTGGCCCTGACCGTACGCCGCACCCGCGAGGACAGCGCATGATCCCCCACCGTGACAGTGCCCAGGCCGGCGACCACGAACTGACCGTGACCGTACGGGAGAGGCCCGGCGGGACGGTGCTCGCCGTGGCGGGCGACCTGGACTTCGACAACTCGCCGCGCCTGCGGTCCGCCCTGGTCCGCCTCCCCCTCTCCCCCGGGCAGCTCCTGGTGCTGGACCTTTCGGAGCTGACGTTCTTCGACTCCACCGGCATCACGATGCTGATCGTCGCGCGCAAGCTGGCACTGGCCGCGGGTGCGGACATCGTGGTCAGCGGGGTCGGCCCGATGGTGGCGAAGATATTCCGGATCACCGGGCTCGACGAGGTGTTCCGCGCCTTCCCGGACCCGGAGACGGCGTTCGCCGCGCATGCGGACAACTGAGGAGGCCGTGGGGGAAATGAGTTCGTGAACTCGGGGTAAGCGAGCGGTTGATGACTGAGGAGCCGCCCGTGGTTGTCCTGGATTCACCGCAAGGAGCGCGCGGAGACAGCGCGTCCGCCAGGGACACCGCCGCCAGATATCTTGCCCAGCACTGTCCCTGGGCCGATCTCGACGCGGTACTGCTGGTGGTGAGCGAGCTGGTGACCAATGCCGTGCGGCACACCTCCGGATGGTGGCGGCTGCGGCTGCGCGCCGGGCAGGGAAAGCTGGTGGTCGAGATGGACGACTCCAGCCCGGAGCGGCCGGTGGCCCGCGAGCCGGACTTCGCGGGCGGGGGCGGCTTCGGCTGGCACATGGTGCACCGGCTGGCGAGCACGGTGGAGGTGCGCATGCTGCCGGAGGGCAAGCAGGTGCGCGCGACCTGGCTGCGTCCGGTGGAGTCCGCCTGCTGAGGCGCCCGGCGGAGTCCGTTTGCTGAGGCGCCCGGTGGAGTCCGCCTGCTGAGGCCAGCCGAGGGACGGTGCGTTCCCACGGCGGGCAGCCGCCCACACCGCACGGAACCCCCGTCACGAACCCGGACACCCTGCGCGGTGGGGAAGCCGTACGCGACAGGTATGCGACGACAGGAGGGGCCCGGCCAAGCCCCTGGGGGTCGTGGCCGGGCCCTCCGCCGTGCCGCTTGCTCGCTGCGCGGGCTCACGGGGTGAGCCGCGCTCCCGGAGTCTCACTCCTGGGTGAGCAGCCCTTCCCGCAGTCGCTTGGTGATGCGCGTCAGCAACCGGGAGACCTGCATCTGGGAGACCCCCAGCTCGGCCCCGATCTGGGACTGCGTCATCTCCGCTCCGTAGCGCATGCTCAGGATCTGCTTGTCGCGCTCGTCGAGCTCCTCGATGAGTGGCTTCAGCGCCTGGACGTTCTCCACGATCTCCATGTCGGCGTCGATGTCGCCGAGCCGGTCGGCGAGGGTCTGCGAACCGGAGTCCGCGCCGTCGTCGAGCGGGATGTCGATGGAGCCCGCGGTGTAGCCGTTGGAGGCGACCAGTCCTTCGACGATCTCCTCCTCCTCCATGTCGAGGTAGGCGGCCAGCTCGGCGGTGGTCGGTGCCCGGTCGAACTGCTGGAAGAGCACGTCGGACGCCTTGGCGAGGTCTATCCGCAGCTCCTGCAGCCGGCGCGGCACGTGGACCGACCAGCTGGTGTCCCGGAAGAACCGCTTGATCTCGCCGACGATGCACGGCATCGCGAAGGTGGCAAACTCGACCTCACGGGTCAGCTCGAACCGGTCGATGGCCTTGATCAGACCGATCGTGCCGACCTGGACGATGTCTTCCATCTGGTCCGCGCGGTTGCGGAACCGGGTGGCCGCGTACTTCACGAGGGCCAGGTTGAGCTCGATCAGCGTGTTGCGGGCGTACTGGTATTCGTGTGTGCCCTCCTCCAGGACGGCAAGCTGCGCGAAGAAGAGCCGCGACAACTCCCGGGCGTCCTTCGGGGCTACCTCCGACGGATTCTGCACATGCGGAAGTACCTGCTCCGTGGTGGTGCTCACGGACGTTCCACGCGTGGCTCCAGTCGGGACTGCGGTCGCCATGGACACGGTGTCCTCCCCTTCATCGGTGTATCAGCGCAAGGGCGCGTGTACCCGCAGGCATGCCTGCCATGCGCGTTCACCCCTCGCGAATTTATTGAACACCACCTTTGCCCCGCGCTACCCCGACTCCTCCCCTGCTCAAGTCATCCCAAACCGCCCACGATGCCTTTGGATGCCAGCTTCCCGCCGGAGAAGCAGAGCCGGTAGGCGTCGTCGGACATCAGTCCCGTGCTGTAGTACGCGCACTGCGCACCCGGTGGTTCCGCCGGTGCTCCGTCGGGGACGGCGTCCCTGGTGAACAGCGGCAGCCCCCCTGTCACGTCGCTCCGTGGCTCCCCCACCACCGCCCCCTCGTACGCCTGCCGGTCCAGGACCGAGAGGGCGGAGTTGACCAGCGAGACGGGGACCATGACGAGCAGGATTCCGGCGAGGGCCGCGAGCGGAGCCCAGACGGTCTGGCGGAACCGCCGCCGCACCTGGTCGCGCGCGTGCTCCAGCTCGCGGGCGGACCGGGTGGCGGCGGGCCGTCCCGCGCCGAGGGAAGCAGCTCCGGCCACGGCGGGCAACCGGGCACCGACCTCGTACCCGCCGCCGGGCAGCGGTCCGGCCCGCAGGGTGCCGCCCGCGAGCCGCACCCGCTCGTCGAGGCCGACCAGACCGGTGCCGCCGGAGGCCACGCCCAGTGCCGAAGTGCCGCGCCCCGCACGTCCGCCAGTGCCGTCCAGGGTCCCGGCGCCGTTGGTGACCGTGACCTCCAGGGCGTCCCCGGCGCGGACGACCGAGACCCGGACCGGCGCGCCCGGCGCGTGCTTGACGGCGTTGGTCACCGCCTCCTGGACGACCCGGTGCACGGCGTGCCCCACCATGGGCGGCAGCGCGCTCTGCTCGCCGTGCTGCTCCAGGACCGCGTCGATTCCGGCGGCACGCGCCCGTGCCACGACCTCCGCCGGGGAGACCGGGGCCCCCGTCTCCCCCACCGAGGACCGCTCGCCGTCCGGATCTCCTTCGTCGTCCGTGCGCAGTACGCCGATGGTCTCGCGCAGCCGCCCGGTCGCCGCGGCGGCGGCCTCGCGGAGTTCGCCCACGGCCGCCTGCTGCCGGGCGTCCAGGCCCGGATCGACCTGAAGCGCCGCCGCCCGCAGGGCGATCAGGGTGAGGTCGTGGCCCAGGGAGTCGTGCATGTCGCCCGCGATCCGGGCCCGCTCGCGCATCCGGGTGCGGTCGGCGACCGCCTGCTGCTCACGCTCCATCCGGTCGGCGAGCCGCCAGCCGGTGGTGACCAGATCCGCGTACTGGCGCCGCCAGCGCCCCAGCAGCCAGGGAAGTCCGGCGGTCAGCAGCAGCATCAGGAGTTGGGTGGGCCAGGCCCACAGATCACGTTCGAGCACGCACAACGGCAGGCCGGCCAGGGCCGCCGCCCCGAAGAAACACACCGCCGCCCGGACCTCGCCCGCCCTGCCCCCGGCGACGAAGGCGAGGACCACCAGCGCCGGCAGGAACGGCAGCGTGAGCAGCTCGACGTCCCCGGTCAGGTTCAGGGCCAGCGGCACCACCAGCACACCCAGCGGCCACCGCCGCCCCAGCACGACCGCGACGGCGAGCAGTGGCACCCCGACGGCCACCAGGAGGACGGACCGGCCCTGCTGCCCCTGCCGGGTGACGGCCAGGGTGAGGGGCAGCGCACTCACCGCGAGCCAGACCCCGAGGTCGTACAGCCGCCCCCGCCACGTGTTGTTCATGGCCCAAGTCTGTCCGCTCCGCCGGCCCGGCACCGCTGACGAAAGTAAGGAGTACGCACCGAACCGGGCGGCGGGGCGGCCTGGTTGATCCGTGGGAGGGCCGCCGGGCGGTCCCCCCGGGGGCGGGTGCCACCCACTCCTCGCCGACGGGAAGCCGACTGCCGCCGCCTGTGCGGGTGCGCGAGCCCGTGCCGCCCGTGCGGGCGCGCCGACCCATGCCGCCCGCGTCGGCACGCAAGCCCGTACCCCCGCGGTGGCGCAGCAGCCCAGGCCGCCGCTCCTCATTCCTCCGGGACGAGTCCCGCCTCGTAGGCGAGGATCGCCGCCTGTACGCGGTTCTTGAAGTCGAGCCGGGCCAGGATCTGGCTGACGTACGCCTTCACCGTCCCCTCGACGACGTGCAGCCGCCGTGCGATCTCGGCGTTGGAGAGCCCGGCCCCCACCAGGGCGAGCACCTCCCGCTCCCGGGTGGTCAGGCCCTCGGTCCTGGCCCGGGCGGAGGCCTGCTTGCCCAGGTGCCCGGTGCCGAGGTGGGTGATGACGCGCCGTGCAACGCTCGGCGACAGATAGGCGCCGCCCTCGGCGACGGCCCGTACCCCGGCGATCAGTTCGCGCGGGTCACCGGACTTGAGGACGAATCCGGCCGCCCCCGAGCCGAGCGCACTGGCGATGTACTGGTCCTCGGAGAAGGTCGTCAGCATCATCACCGCCGTCGTCGGCAGTACCCGCCGCAGTTCCTCGGCGGCCTGGAGTCCGTCCGCCTTCGGCATGCGGATGTCGAGCAGACAGACGTCGGGCCGGTGGCCGAGCGCCAGCTCGACCGCCTCGTGCCCGTCGCCGGCCTCCGCGACGATCTCGATGTCGTCCGCGACGGACAGGATCGCCCGCACCCCGGCCCTGATCATCACCTCGTCGTCCGCCAGCAGTACCCGGATCACACCGCTCCCCTTACGCCGACCGCCCTTGCGCCGCAGGCTACCCCGGCCCGGCGCACGTGAAGGGCCCGCCTCCCCCGGGGGCAGGGGAGGCGGGCCCTTCACAGGCACACCCAGGGGCCCGGAATGCCGCCCGCGGGCGCGTGGTGCCTAGCCCCAGCTGGCGTGCAGCGGCTTGCCCTCCGCGTAACCGGCGGCACTCTGCACACCGACGATCGCCTTCTCGGCGAACTCCTCCAGCGAGGCGGCGCCGGCGTAGGTGCAGGAGGACCGCACGCCCGCGACGATCGAGTCGACCAGGTCCTCGACGCCCGGACGGGACGGGTCGAGGAACATCCGCGAGGTGGAGATGCCCTCCTCGAAGATCGCCTTGCGGGCGCGGTCGTACGCCGACTCCTCGCTCGTGCGGTTGCGCACGGCGCGCGCGGAGGCCATGCCGAAGGACTCCTTGTACCAGCGGCCGTCGGCCGACTGCTGGAGGTCTCCGGGGCTCTCGTAGGTACCGGCGAACCAGGAGCCGACCATCACGTTGGACGCACCGGCGGCCAGCGCCATGGCCACGTCGCGCGGGTGGCGGACGCCGCCGTCGGCCCAGACGTGCTTGCCGTGCTTCTTCGCCTCGGCGGCGCACTCCATCACCGCGGAGAACTGCGGCCGGCCCACGCCGGTCATCATGCGGGTGGTGCACATGGCGCCGGGGCCCACACCGACCTTGATGATGTCGGCGCCGGCCTCGATCAGGTCCCGGACGCCCTCGGCGGCGACGATGTTGCCCGCGACGATCGGGACCTGCGGGTCGAGGGCGCGCACGGCCTTGACCGCGGCGATCATCGACTCCTGGTGGCCGTGCGCGGTGTCGACGACGAGCGTGTCCACGCCCGCGTCGAGCAGCTGCTTGGCCTTGCCGGCGACGTCACCGTTGATGCCCACGGCGGCGGCGATGCGCAGCTTGCCGTCGGCGTCGACGGCCGGGGTGTAGAGAGTCGCGCGCAGGGCGCCCTTGCGGGTGAGGATGCCGGCCAGCCGGCCCTCGGCGTCCACGGCGGGGGCGTAGCGGCGGTTGGCGGCGTCCAGCTTGTTGAACGCCTCGCGCGGGTCGATGTCCGCGTCGAGCAGGACGAGGTCCTTCGACATGACCTCGGAGAGCTGGGTGAAGCGGTCGACCCCGGCCAGGTCCTGGTCGGTGACGACACCGACCGGCCGCTGGTCCGCGTCGACGACGACACCGGCGTTGTGCGCCCGCTTGGGCAGCAGGGACAGCGCGTCGGCGACGGTCTGGGTGGGGGCCAGCACGATCGGCGTGTCGAGGACGAGGTGCCGGGTCTTCACCCAGGACACGACCTCGGTGACGACCTCGATCGGGATGTCCTGCGGGATGACGACGAGCCCGCCCCTGCGGGCCATCGTCTCCGCCATGCGGCGGCCGGCGATGGCGGTCATGTTGGCGACGACCAGGGGGATCGTGGTGCCGGTGCCGTCCGGGGCGGAGAGATCCACACCCTGGCGGGAACCGACCGCGGAGCGGCTCGGCACCATGAAGACGTCGTCGTACGTGAGGTCGTACGGCGGCTTGAGATCATTGAGGAAACGCACGCGCGGAACATCCAGTCGTTCGGTGTTGGCCCCGGGGCATTTCAGCCCGGGGGAAAACGCACGTACTTGATTCTCCCACGACTGTCCGGAATTGCGCTCCGGGCGGATCCTCCAGGCACCCGGGTGCGGGCATGGGCGATGCTCCAAAGCGGCACCGGGAGGCGCCGCGGCGAGCGCGGGAGGCCCGCGCCGATGGCCGGGAGGCGCCGCGGCGAGCGCGGCAGGCCCGCGCCGATGGCCGGGAGGCGCCGCGCCGAGCGCGGC